>NZ_VBVZ01000412.1 GCF_005863185.1 Pseudomonas edaphica | reverse complement strand
ACCTGGAAGTGTTCACTCGAAGGGTAACCCTGTTCAACGAGCACCGTTTTGAAGGGGTAAAGGCAGTCACTCACAGCAGTTTTAGCCTTATCCATGGCTTGAGTTTTCATAACTCTCCTGGGCTAGGCTGCATCGACCTGCGATGGGGTCTGACTTCCAGTCTTGCAGCGGATGGGTGCCGTTCAAGACTCGCTGAAGTTGTAGGCGATTTCTACTGTCAGATCTGACAGTAGAAACCGGTTATATTTTGTACGATTTACAGCGCAGGGGCAGTAACAGCAGGGATTGGGGCGGCGTCTTTCAGCTGTTTCAACTGCGCCTTGATGGGCGGGGTGGCGCATTTGGCGTTGGCTTGCTCCGGGGTCAGGTTGCGCACCGAGGTGTAGAACAGCTCACAGGTCTGCTCCTTGCGCGTGACTTGCCAGGTGTTCATGCACGCCTTGAGCAACACATTTGGGTCACTGGCGGGTTTCTGGCCCATGCCGGCTTGCCAGCAGGCGGCGCTCAAGTCTTGCCCCATTACTTTCAAACCAGCCTCATCGGCTTTTTGTTCATTGCCGTCATAGCTGGCCGGATCTGCCGCATACCAGATGTAACTCGGGTGGTTGGAGCCCAGTACCGACACGGTTTTACCGGCAACCGGGCTGATCTGCGCCAGCCCCAGCACGGCGACGGTTTGGCCGTACTGTTGTTTGATCCAGTTACGCACCGGTGCGCCGAATGCCACCATCGGCAATGAGCCGTTGGCGTGCAGGCTCAGCTCCTTGACCATGCGCGTCTGGTAGTCGGCAAAGTAGCTGTAGACGTTTTCCAGGTCCTTGCCCGCATTGGACGGCGCGGCGATCGGCGCAATATCGATGATGGTCTGGTAGGCCGGTGTTTCTGTGGCCGGGATGCCATTGTCCGTGAGCAAAGTGGCCCAGCGGTCAGTGGTGGCCGATTCCAGGTAGTCCTGGGCCTGGGTCAGCGAGTAGTCGGGCGGGAAGTGCAGCAGTTCGATGCTCTTGCGGTTTTCCAGGGCCATGCCCAGCGGCAGGAACAAGTACCAGTTGTAGGCCCACTTGCCGTCGCTGTTAAGTTTGCTGGCGCCCTGGTAGGCCAGGTCGGCGGTGTTGAGCAGCGTGGTCAGGGGCTGGCCATAGTGCTCGGGCACACCGCTGAAGGTAGCTGAAACCTGGCCGTCGTGGGTTTTCACACTGACCTTGGCACGGCTGTACCCATCGCGTTGCAAGCTCTGGTTCAAATAGTGCTCGGCGGTCTGCTCCAGCGTCCATGGCCGAAAGCAGATTACGTTGCAGTTATTGGGGAACGCGAACAGTTGGGTGACGCGTTGCGTGCTGCCCAGTGGTACTTCGATGTCGGCCTGTACGACCGCACTGGCCAGCAGTGCGGCCAGTGTGAAGGACAGCCTGGTCGGTTTAAACATAGTTGGTTCCTTGTCAGCGAAAGCCCGTCTGCGCGGGGTGAAAGCCCACTTGCACACAGTAGCGGTTGACCAGGAAAACCGCGTGCTAAATCGCCAGGCATGTCGCTATTGGATAAGAAAACCTACCGGTTGAACTGCAAGGCGTTGCTCAAATCGCCCATGGGCTTCTGGCCGCGGGCGATCATCGCGTCATCGCGCTGCTTGAGGCCGTCCAGTGTCTCCAACTGGAACACGCGGGTGATCAAACGCAGGATCGACGCGGTGTCGTAAACCGTATGGTCCACCGTGCCTTTGCGTGCAAACGGCGACACCACCAACGCCGGAACCCGCGTGCCCGGGCCCCAGCGATCGCCTTTGGGCGGTGCCACGTGGTCCCACCAGCCGCCGTTTTCATCGACAGTGACCACCACCACCATGTTTTTCCACTGCGGGCTTTCTTGCAGCACTTTCAAGGCGCGGGCGATATGACGGTCGCCCGAGGCCACATCGGCGTAGCCGGCGTGCATGTTCAGGTTGCCCTGGGGCTTGTAGAACGTCACGGCGGGCAGCTTGCCGGCCTGGGCATCGGCGAAGAACTTGTTGGTGCCGGAATCATCGCCCAAACCGCCGTCACGCAAGCGTTTGTCGCGCTCAGCACGGTTTTGCGGGCCTTGTTGCTTGAAGTAGTTGAACGGTTGGTGGTGGTACTGGAAGTTCGGAATCTTCGGGATGCCGCCCGAGTCCTTGAACTGGTCCAGCGTCGCCTGCCAGGCCCCGGCGTACCAGGCCCAATCGACGTTCTTTTTCGACAGTTTGTCGCCAATGTGTTCGTGGGTTTGCGGCACCAGCACGTTGGGCAGATCGGGCTTGGAATAGTCCGGGTTTTGCGGGTCGCGGATCCAGGTCGGCCAGTATGGCGGTGCCAGGGTGTTCACGCCGTAACCGTCCGGCGTCAAGGCACTGGGGCCGAACTGCGGCGGGCCGGTCATGGCGCTGGCCGGGGACTTGTCCAGCGGCTTGAGGCGCGGGTCGGTGGGGTCATCGCTTTGCAGCGTGGCTATTTGCGCCTTGGCCACCGATTGTGCGGCATTCGGATAAAACGGCGCGGTGGCGCTGATCAGGTACTGGTGGTTGAGGAACGAGCCACCGAAAGCGCCCTGGAAGAAGTTGTCGCACAGCACAAACTCCTTGGCCACGTCCCACAAGCGCAGGGAATATCGACTCTGGGCGTAGTACCCCATCACCAGGCCACCGGAATCGGCCCAGGCGACAAAGTTGTCGTTCTTGCCGCCGTTGATCTGCATCTGGTTCTGGTAGAACACATGCCACAAATCACGAGTGACCAGGCTCAAAGGCAGGTCCTCGGCATTCGGGCCTTTGAGGGCGAATGGCGCGTTGGGCAGGTTTTCCTGGAATTGCACTTCGCTGGGGTAAGTCACCCCGTCCACACTTTGCGGGCCGACTTGCAACACGCCGCCCCAGGCCGGTGGCAGGGTGCTAAGCAGGCTGCCATCACGGTCACGTTGCTGCACGTCGGCTGCGGAGAGCGCCGACAGTGGTTTCTCCACGCCAGGGAAGTCTGCGAACAGGTTATTGAAACTGCGGTTCTCGGCGTAGATCACCACGACTGTCTTCACCTGCTCGTGCAAGGCCTTGTCCAGCTCTTGCGGTGTAAGCGGCCGCACCTCTGGCTTGCCCGCAGGCTCGCTGGTATTGCCGCAAGCACTCAAGGTCGCACCAACCCCCAGCACCGCCGCGCCCCCGAGGAAACGCCGACGGCTGGTGTCCACGGGCGGTTGGGTTACGGAATCGGGAGAAGGGCGGTCTTCGTGCTCGTCACTCATTGCTGGGCGTTCCTGCTGGTTGATTGTTGCAAGATATTTCGCAGGACGGTAGCAATGCAATGTGACGGAACGAAGACAGCGGCTTGAATGCTGAAGGGCGATTACAACAAGTGCAGTGCCAGTTGGCTGCCCGCTCGCAAGTACTCCACTTGAGCCGTCAACGCATCCTTGACGATGGCCTCACCCGTGTCGGTCAGCTTGGCTTTTTTTGCATCGATGACCGTGGTTTGCAAAAGCTGCATGGCCACGTCCATCACTTTTTGGAAGGCTGTGACGTTATTGTGCAGGCCAAACTCATTGACGACGGCAGCCATACGCCGATCGGCATCGTCTCGCAGAGCCGTGTACTCGACGAACGACACGTGGTCGTCCTTGTAAATATCATTGATCAACTCTTCCAGTGATTTGGACAGGGGCGTCATCGGATTTTCCTTGGCGTTTGTGGGTGGTAATCCAAGGCAGGTTAATCAAAGGCGCGAGGGAGGGAAGTCAGAGGCTGTCACTGCAATAAGTGGGAAAGCCCGATACATCTGGCCATGGAATTAGCAATGCAATGTGACGCAATGACGAGGTTGATGTAAGAAATCGGGCATGTATACACACACCCTGGCACTGCTAAACTGCGTCAATAATGGATGCCACCGAGGTGAACCGTGAAACCTTCAATCGCCCTTGATCTAAAACGGGCCGCCGTCAGAGAGGTGGTGGGGCGTTTCCGTATCTCAAATCCAAGGGTGTTTGGGTCTGTCTTGCTGGGTACCGATCAAGAAGGTAGCGACCTTGATCTGCTGGTAGATGCTCCGCCGGGGACCACGCTTTTTGATCTTGGTGGATTGCAGGTAGAGCTGGAGGATCTGCTCGGGGTCAATGTGGACCTGCTGACGCCTGGCGATTTACCACTGAAGTTTCGCGCAAAAGTGTTGGCTGAGGCACGCCCGGTATGACAGTAAATCGCCTCGGGGACTATTTGGATCACATAAGGCAAGCCACCGCTGATGCGATCACATTTGTTGACGGCTTGAACAAAGAAGAGTTTCTGGAAGACAGACGTACTCAACAAGCAGTTGTCATGAGTCTGATCATCATTGGTGAGGCATCAACAAAAATCATGGATCAGCATCCAGATTTCGCTGCGAGTCACCCGCAGATCCCTTGGCGTAGCATGCGCGGGATGCGCAACCGGATTGCCCACGGTTATTTCGATATCAACCTCGATGTGGTTTGGGACACGATCCAGGAGGCGTTGCCTGATCTATTGCATCGCCTTCCTGTGGTTCCAGCCTGACTGCGCCTGTGCAACAAGCGCAGTCAGGGTCGTTTAAGGCATCACCGGCGGCAAATACTTCAACGTCGTCCCCAGCGCCCACAACAGAAACAACACCAGCGGCGTGTGCACCAGCAACTGCACAAATGAAAACCCGATCAGATCCCGTGCCTTCAGCCCCAGCACGCCCAGCAGCGGCAGCATATAAAACGGGTTGATCAAGTTCGGCAGTGCCTCAGCCGCGTTATAGATCTGCACCGCCCAGCCCAGGTGGTATTGCAGGTCATTGGCCACTTGCATCACGTAAGGCGCTTCAATAATCCACTTGCCACCGCCCGACGGGATAAAGAAGCCCAGCACCGCCGAGTACACGCCCATCAACAGCGCGTAAGTGTCGTGGGAGGCGATGGAGGTAAAGAACAACGAGATATGGTGCGCCAGGGTCTGGCCGTCACCGCCTTTCACCACGGTCATCAACGCGGCGATCGAGCCATACAACGGAAACTGGATCAGCACGCCCGTGGTGGTCGGCATGGCACGCGCCACCGCATCCAGGAAGCTGCGCGGGCGCCAGTGCAGCAGCGCGCCGACCATGATGAACAGGAAGTTATAGGTGTTCAGCCCCGAAATCGCACTGATCGCAGGTTTGGTCGAGAACTCATGGAACAACCAGCCAGCCGCCAGCAAGGCCAGCAAGATGGTCAGCAGCGGGCTGTGTTCCAGCCATTCACCCGGACGCGTCGGCGGCTGTGGTTTAGGCATATTGAAGGCCGGGTCGACACCACAGGCCTTGGCATCACGCGCACTATTGGGGCCGGGTGCGGTGGCATAGGCGATGATCAGCGACACCACGATCAGCGCCAGTAACAACACGCCCGATTGCCACAGGAAGATGGTCTCGGTGAACGGGATCATCCCGGTGATCGACAGGATCGACGGCGGCAAGCTGGCCGGGTTGGCCTGCAACTGCGCCGCCGACGACGACAGCCCCAGTGCCCACACTGCGCCCAAACCCAAATAAGCCGCAGCCCCGGCGGCGCGGTAATCCATGCGCAA
>NZ_VBVZ01000411.1 GCF_005863185.1 Pseudomonas edaphica | reverse complement strand
GCTTCGCAGCCCAACGCAGGGCAAGCCTGCTCGCCACAGGGGTTTGGCTGCCTTGAAAAATTGTGCAGATACCCGGCTCCCACATTGGATTTGCGCCGCTTGTGAGATTGCGCTTAAGGTTCGTGCAGGTTTTTTGCCCCATGAGTTTCTATGTTCAATCTCAAACCCCTGGCCTTCACGCTGTTGACGTGCGCCGCCTTGCCTGCCCACGCCGACTGGTACCTGGATAACGAATCCTCGCGCCTGTCGTTCGTCACCACCAAGAACACCGAGATTGCCGAGGTGCATCGTTTCCTGGTGTTGCACGGCAAGGTCGACAGCAAAGGCGCGGCGCAGCTTGAGGTCGAGATGGAGTCGATCAACAGCGGCATCCCGCTGCGCGATGAGCGCATGCGCAATGACCTGTTCCAGATCAAGGCCTTCCCCGAAGCGCTGATCAGCGCGCAGATTAATCTGCAACCGATCAATGACCTGGCCCCAGGCGCGCAAATTGAGTTGCGCCTGCCACTGTCGGTGACTTTGCATGGCAAGACCCAAACCTACAGCGCCGAACTGCTCGCCACACGCCTGGATGATCGACGCTTCCAGGTGGTAACCCTGGAACCTGTGGTGCTGCATGCCGAGGATTTCGATTTGGTGCCGGGTGTGGCGGCACTGCGCAAGGCGGCCGGCTTGGCGTCGATCAGTTTGTCGGTGCCGGTCGGTGCGGTGCTGATTTTCACGGCGCGCTGACGTGAGCGGCGCAGTGTTCCCGTGGCGCAGCGCCAACCGCTTCGAGTTGCTGATCGACGGCCCGAGTTTCTTCCCGCAGATGCTGGTGGGTATTGCCCGGGCCGAGCGCCAGGTCGATCTGGAGTTGTACCTGGTGGAGGCGGGTGCTTGCGCTGAAGCCATGGTGCAAGCGTTGGTGCAAGCCGCCGAGCGCGGCGTGCAGGTGCGCTGCCTGTTTGATGATTACGGCAGCCTGGCCTTCACGCTGGGCCTGCGTAAGCGCCTCACCGACGCGGGCGTGCAACTGCGCTTCTACAATCGCCTGAGCTGGCGCCGTTGGATGCGTAACCTGTACCGCGACCATCGCAAACTGTTGCTGATTGATCAGGGCATCGCCGTGGTCGGCGGCACGGGCGTTACCGATGAGTTCTGGACGCCAGGGCAAGACACCGCCGACTGGCATGAAGTGATGGTGCAGATCAGCGGCCCGTTGGTGCTGGACTGGCAGGCGTTGTTCGACCGCCAATGGCATGCCAACGCGGCGCGCCGTGAGTGGAAACCCGCCACCCATTTCGGTTTGCCGCGCTTGCCCAAGGTGCCGGCCACCGGGCCTGGCCTGGGGCGCGTGGCGTATGCCGATGCTCGTCAGCACCGCGATATTTTGCAGTCGCTGATCCGCGCGCTGAACAGCAGCAAGACGCGCATCTGGCTGGCCACCCCGTATTTTCTACCGACCTGGAGCGTGCGCCGTGCGTTGCGCCGCGCAGCCGGGCGTGGCGTGGATGTGCGTTTATTGCTGACCGGCCCGCGCACCGATCACCCTTCAGTGCGCTACGCCGGGCACCGTTATTACCCACGGTTGTTGCGCGCAGGCGTGCAGATCTTTGAATACCAGCCGTGTTTTTTGCACCTGAAAATGGTGCTGGTGGACGACTGGGTGAGCGTTGGCTCGTGCAATTTCGACCACTGGAATTTGCGCTTTAACCTGGAGGCTAACCTGGAAGCGCTCGACCCAGAATTGACGGCAGCGGTGGTGGGCAGTTTCGAGGGTGATTTTGCCAAGAGCCAGGCGGTGAGCCTGGCGGCCTGGAAGGCGCGGCCACTGTGGCGGCGGGTGAAGCAGCGGGTGTGGGGCTGGATTGATCGGTTGGTGGTCAACCTGCTGGATCGGCGGGGGTAGCCGCATCACTTAGATCAAATGTGGGAGCTGGCTTGCCTGCGAAAGCATCACCTCAGTACACCTGACACACCGAGGTGCCTGCATCGCAGGCAAGCCAGCTCCCACAAAAGCCAGCTTCCACACTGACCGCATTTACAGTTTTAGATCAGAGCAGTTCAAACGTCTGCTGCTGCACATCCTGGGAGTCCAACCCGATCTGCACATTGAACTCGCCCGGTTCCGCCGCGAACTTGAGTTGAGTGTTGTAGAACTTCAAGTCTTCCTCGCTGATGGTGAAGTGCAAAGTGCGCTCTTCACCGGCCTTGAGCATGACTTTCTGGAAGTTCTTCAGCTCTTTAACCGGGCGGATCATCGAGCCGGCCACGTCCTGGATGTACAACTGCACTACGGTTTCGCCATCGACTTTACCGGTGTTCTTCACGGTGACGCTGGCATCAAGCTTGCCGGTCTTGTTCAGGGTGGTGGACGACAGCGCCATGTCCGACAGGCTGAACGTGGTGTAGCTCAAGCCATAACCGAACGGGAACAGCGGCCCGGTGACGTCATCGAAGTACTGCGAGGTGTAGTTGCCCGGCTTGCCTGGGGTGAACGGCCGGCCGATGCTCAGGTGGTTGTAGTAGGTTGGAATCTGCCCCACCGACCGCGGGAAGGTGATCGGCAGCTTGCCCGATGGGTTGTAGTCACCGAACAGCACGTCGGCGATGGCGTTGCCGCCTTCAGTGCCGGCAAACCAGGTTTCCAGGATCGCGTCAGCCTCTTTGTTTTCATCCACAATCGACAGCGGGCGGCCGTTCATCAGCACCAAGACCAGCGGTTTGCCGGTGGCTTTGAGCGCCTTGATCAGGTCGCGCTGGCTTTGCGGGATGTTCAGGTCGGTGCGGCTGGAAGACTCGTGGGACATGCCACGGGACTCGCCCACGGCGGCGACCACTACGTCGGCTGCCTTGGCGGCCTTGACCGCTTCGTCGATCATCACCTGGGCTGGGCGGGTGTCATCGACCACTTCCGGCGCATCGAAGTTGAGGAAGTTGAGGTAGTCGACCACGGCCTTGTCATTGGTGATGTTGGCGCCACGGGCGTAGATGATTTTGCCTTTGTCGCCGATTACAGCGTTCATGCCGTCCAGCAGCGTGACGGATTGTTCAGGCTTACCGGCGGCGGCCCAACTGCCCATCATGTCGATCGGGGCCTTGGCCAGCGGGCCTACCAGGGCGATGGTCGCGGATTTTTTCAGCGGCAGGGTGTTGTTGTGGTTTTTCAGCAAGACCTGGCTGCGGCGTGCAATATCGCGCGCATCGCTGCGGTGCAGGCGGCTGTCGGCATAGGTGTCGGCCGGGTCATCTTCAGCCTTGCCGATGCGCAGGTACGGGTCTTTGAACAGGCCCATGTCGTACTTGGCGCCGAGCACTTCGCGCACCGCATTGTCGATGTCGCTTTGCTCGATTTCGCCGGATTTGAGCAGGCCGGGCAATTCCTTGCCGTACAGCGAGTCGTTCATGCTCATGTCGATGCCGGCCTTGATCGCCAGCTTGGCAGCCTCACGCCCGTCCTTGGCCACGCCGTGCTTGATCAGCTCGAAGATCGCGCCATGGTCGCTCACGGCCAAACCTTTGAAGCCCCAGTCCTTGCGCAACAGGTCGTTCATCAGCCAGGTGTTGGCGGTGGCCGGTACGCCGTTGATCGAGTTGAGCGCCACCATCACGCCGCCGGAACCGGCCTTGATCGCCGCGTGGTACGGCGGCAGGTAGTCCTGGTACATCTTGACCGGGCTCATGTCGACCACGTTGTAGTCGCGACCGCCTTCCACCGCGCCATACAGGGCGAAGTGCTTGACGCTGGCCATGATGCTGTCGGCATTTGCCGGGCTTACGCCCTGGAACGCCTTGACCATCACTTCAGCAATGCGTGAGACCAGGTAGGTGTCTTCACCAAAACCTTCGGAGGTGCGGCCCCAGCGCGGGTCGCGGGAAATGTCGACCATCGGCGCAAAGGTGATGTCGAGGCTGTCGGCGGCGGCTTCCTGGGCGGCGATGCGCCCGGAGCGGCCGATGGCGTCCATGTCCCAGCTGGAGGCCAGGGCCAGGCTGATCGGGAAGATGGTGCGGTGGCCGTGGATCACGTCATAGGCGAAGAACATCGGGATCTTCAACCGGCTGCGCATGGCCGCGTCCTGCATCGGACGGTTTTCCGGGCGGGTGATCGAGTTGAACGTGCCGCCGATGCGGCCGGCGGCGATTTCCTTGCGGATCAGCTCGCGGGGCATTTCCGGGCCGATGCTGATCAGGCGCAATTGGCCGATCTTTTCATCCAGGGTCATCTGCTTGAGCAGGTCGCTGACGAAGGCGTCCTTGTCTTTAAGCGCAGCAGGCTTTGTTTCTGCCCAGACGGGGTGGGTGGCCAGAGTGGCAACAAGGCCGAGCAAACACAGCTTTTTCATGAATATCCTTTTTCGGCTACTGCACAGCGAAAATGCGCTGGTCTGCCAAAATGTGGGGGAACCTATGTTGTTGTTCGAGTGTTATTGCAGTAAATGCACCACACTTGTGAACTCTTATTCGCGCTGGGCATCTTTTTAGCTGATTGGCTCGACGCAATCCAGTGGTGGCGGATTATGCCCCAAGCGCGCGGTTTATAGGGTTAGTCGTCACATTCCATCCAGATTGGGCAGGAGAAACACTATGCAAGCAGCACAACATTACCGCTGGGGCTTCAAGGCCGCGGCTTTGCTACTGATCAGCACGGTGCTGAGCGGTTGCGGCATCAACACCATTCCGACCCTGGACGAACAGGCCAAGGCGGCCTGGGGCCAGGTGCAAAACCAATACCAACGCCGCGCCGACCTGATTCCCAACCTGGTGGAAGTGGTCAAGGGCTATGCGGCCCATGAGCAAGACACCCTCACCGCTGTGATTGAGGCGCGGGCCAAGGCCACCTCGATCCAAGTGGATGCCAGCACCCTCGACAACCCCGAGAAGCTCAAGCAGTTCCAACAGGCTCAAGACGGTTTGAGCGGCGCACTCAGCCGTCTGATGGTGGTGTCCGAGCGTTACCCGGACCTCAAAGCCAACCAGAACTTCCTGGCGTTGCAGTCTCAGCTTGAAGGCACCGAAAACCGTATTGCCGTGGCCCGTCGCGACTTTATCCAGGCGGTGCAGGCTTACAACACCGAGATCCGCACCTTCCCCGGCCGCCTGTGGCATAGCGTGATGTACAGCGACTTGCCGATCCGCGCCACGTTTGAAGCCACCAGTGCCGACGCCGATAAAGCGCCGCAAGTGAAGTTCAAATAAGGCTTCTCTGAGGTGTCGATGCGTTTATTACGGATAGGCTTGGCGCTGTGGCTGCTGGCCTGCGTGGGCGTGGCCCAGGCGGCGCTGACCTTCCCGGCCTTGACCGGGCGGGTGGTGGACACCGCGCAGATGATCGAGCCGGCGGTACGTGCGCAACTGACCCAGCAATTGCAGGCGCTGGAGCAAACCTCGGGTGACCAGATCGTGGTGGTCACTGTGCCTGACCTGCAGGGCGTGCCCATTGAGGACTACGGTTATCAATTGGGCCGCCAGTGGGGCATCGGCCAAAAGGGCAAGGACAACGGCGCGCTGTTGATCGTCGCCCGTGATGAGCGCAAATTGCGCATCGAAGTCGGCTATGGCCTCGAAGGCGTGCTGACCGATGCGCAGTCGTGGGT
>NZ_VBVZ01000410.1 GCF_005863185.1 Pseudomonas edaphica | reverse complement strand
CAGCAAGACTGCAACTGATAAACCGCTTTCGCAGGCAAGCCAGCTCCCACACTTGACCTAGTTCATCCAGTTGCCGCCGTCGACATTGTAGGTCTGGGCCACGATGTAATCGGCATCTTTGGAGGCCAGGAAGATCGCCATGCCGGTCAAATCCTCAGCCGTGCCCATGCGCCCGAACGGCACTTCGGCCCCAACCCTTTGTTTCTTCTCGCCAGGCGCCAGCCCTTCATGCCTGGCAAACAGCGCATCCACGCCATCCCAGTGCTCGCCATCCACCACGCCCGGCGCGATGGCATTGACGTTGATACCCTGCTTGATCAGGTTCAAGCCCGCTGACTGCGTGAGGCTGATCACCGCCGCCTTGGTCGCACAATACACCGCCACCAATGCCTCGCCGCGCCGCCCCGCCTGGCTGGCCATGTTGATGATCTTGCCGCCGTGGCCCTGGCGGATCATCTGGCGGGCCGCGGCCTGCAAGGTGAACAACGTGCCGCCGACGTTGATCGAAAACAGCCGGTCAAAGCTGTCGCGAGTGATATCGACGATGGGCGCCAAGTCGAACAGTGCGGCGTTGTTGATGAGGATATCGAGTTTGCCGGCATGGGCCACCATGGTGGCAATCGCGCCGTCGATGGAGGCTTGATCCGTGACGTCCATCGCGACCGCGTAAGCCAGTGGCCCCAGTTCGGCGGCTGTGGCCTGCGCGCGTTGCAGGTTGATATCGGCAATGGCAACCGTTGCGCCTTCAGCGATATAAGCCTGGGCAAAGACGCGGCCAATACCGCGCGCCGATCCGGTGATCAGCGCGCTTTTACCTTCGAGTCGTTTCATAAGGAAGTCCTGTTTACTTAGGATAACCGGCGCGTTTCATTTCGCGTTCGGTGGTGGACTGAGCCTCAAGCAGCGCCTGGTCAACCGTCATGCCGCCGGTAAGCGCCGCCGAGAACAGCTTGCCCACCGAGGTGCCGATGGCCTGGAACTCCGGGATGGTCACGTACTGAACGCCCACATACGGCACCGGCTGGGCCGACGGGTGCGCAGGGTCGGCGTGTTTCATCATTTCCAGCGTCACCTGGGCAAACGGCGCGGCCTTCAGGTAAGCCTCGCTGTAGGTGGACTGGCGAGTGCCCGGTGGTACGTTGGTGATGCCTTCTTTGTCGGCGACCAGTTGGATGTAGTCCTTGGAGGTGGCCCAGGCAATAAAGGCCTTGGCGGCGTCCTTGTGTTTGGACGTGGCCGGGATGGCCAGGGACCAGGCATAGAGCCAGGAAGAGCCTTTGTCGGTGACTTCGGTCGGCGCGGCGGCAAACCCTACACTGTCGGCCACTTTGCTCTGGGTTTTGTCGGTGGTGAACGAGCCAGCGACGCTGGCATCCACCCAGATCGCGCACTTGCCGCTGTTGAACAGCGCCAGGGTTTCGTTGAAGCCGTTGCTGGAGACGCCTGGCGGGCCGTAGTTTTTCAGGGTGTTGACGTAATAGTTGGCGGCGGCCGTCCATTCAGGGCTGGTCAGCTGCGGCTTCCACTGTTCGTCGAACCAGCGTGCGCCAAAAGCGTTGGCCATGGTGCTCAACAAGGCGATGTTCTCGCCCCAACCCGCTTTGCCACGCAGGCACATGCCGTATTGGTCTTTATCTTTTACCGTGAGTTTGGCGGCAAACTCACCGAGCTGAGTCCAGGTCGGGTGCGCAGGCATGCTCAGCCCCGCTTGCTTGAACAAGTCTGTGCGGTAGTAGGTGACCGTGCTTTCACCATAAAACGGCAACGCGTGCAGGGTGTTGTTGACCGACAAGCCTTGGCGCACCGAAGGGAAAATATCCTCGGCGTCATAGTTGGCAGGCAGTTCGGTCAGCGGTTCCAGCCAGTGTTTGGCGCCCCACAATGGCGTCTCGTAGGTGCCGATGGTCAGCACATCGAATTGCCCGCCCTGGGTGGCGATATCGGTGGTGAGGCGTTGGCGCAGCACGTTTTCTTCGAGCACCACCCAATTGAGCTTGATGTCCGGGTGCTGCTGCTCGAACACCTTGGACAGGCGCTGCATGCGGATCATGTCACTGTTGTTGACTGTGGCGATGGTCACGGTGTCGGCGGCGTAGCTGGGCATGGCCAGCGCCAGGCCAGTCAGCAAGAACAGCGCGTGTGGGAGCTTGAGCATGGCGGTATCCACCTGTTGTTTTTGTTGTTGAGTTGCGATTACAGCAGCTTGGTCAAGGCCTCACAAACGAATGGCGAATGCGCTGCTGATACTTTTTTAACCCGCACTTGAAAGTCAAAAAAGTATCAGTGCCGGGCAAAACCTGGGGTAGCGTACTGATTGCCGGTACGCGTATTTTGGCGTTATCCAATGTATAAGAGGCATTACCGTGCCCGTCAGCCGCGACAAACTATTCGAACATCGCCCCGCCGAACTCGAAGTGATCCTGCCCGAGCCGGACCACTGTTTTCGCTGGTTCGAACATGACTACCCGTATGACCTGGCGCGCTGGAACCACCACCCCGAGTTTGAGATCCACCTGATCCGCCAAGGCAGTGGCAAGTTGGTAGCGGGCGACTATATCGGTGCGTTCAGCGCCGGGCATGTGGCGCTGATCGGCCCCGACCTGCCCCACGACTGGATCGGCGACCTGGCCCCTGGCGAATACCTGACTGGCCGCGACGTGGTGCTGCAATTCGACGGCGCCGCCCTGCTCGCGCTGCGCAAAACCCTGCCGGAACTCGGCGACTTGCAGCCGCTGTTCGAACAGGCCCGACGCGGCCTGGAATTCACGGGTGAGACCGCCGTGCAGGCAGCCGGGTTGATGGAAGCCATCGGCAACGCCCAAGGCCTGCAACGGTTGATCCTGTTCCTGCAACTGCTCGACACGCTAAAAAATGCACCTCAGCCGCAGGTAAAGGCGCTGACCAGCCCCTGCTACGCGCCAACCCTGGATGCGCGCAGCGCCGAACGCATCAACAAAGCCTTCGATTACCTGATGCGCGAGCTGACCGGCGACTTGCGCCTCTCGGTCATCGCCCAGCAACTGCAGATGAGCGAGCCCGGCTTCTCACGCTTCTTCAAACGCAACACCGGTCACGGGTTTATAGACCTGATGCGCAAGTTCCGCGTGCAACGCGCCTGCCGCCTGTTGCTGCAAAGCGACATGTCAGTGGCGGACATCTGCTTTGAAGTGGGCTACGCCAACCTGTCCAACTTCAACCGGCACTTTCGCATCGAGATGCACCAGACGCCGAGCGAGTATCGACGCGAAACCGCGATGCATTTATTCAACCGAATCGAGAAATTGACACCCAGCCAATTTTGACCAAAAGGTCGACTAATCCCTGTTTTTTCCATACTGCTCAACCCTTTGAGCAAAGTTGGTACGCCACGTGCAAACGTTTGCGGAACGAACTTGGCCGCCAAGTTCACCACTACCCGCAGAAACGGGTTCCAACCGCGTAAGAATAGGGATTTTCAATGCACCTCACCTCAAGGCGTCCCGCTTGTTTTGGTGTTTCCTTGCTACTGGCCGCCGTTACGGGAGTACTCAGCGCACCCATTTTGGCGCAGCAAAAACCCACCGATGACTCAGCACAGGGCGAAACCCTCAGCCCTGAAACCAAAAGCCCGGAAGCCAGCCCGGTAAAAAAAGGCGTGTACATGTCGGACTGGTTCAACCAGGACCTGACCCTGATCGGCAGCAAAGACATCAGCTTCGGCCCCAAGCCGCAGGATGATGTGTACCTGGAATACGAGTATTTCGGCCGCAAAGGCCCGTTCGAGCTGTATGGCTATATCGACGTGCCGAAAATCCTCGGTATCGGTAACAGTAATGACAAAGGCGCGTGGGACCATGGCTCGCCGGTGTTCATGGAACATGAGCCGCGTATCTCCATCGACTACCTGGCCGGCCGCAGTTTGGCCATCGGTCCGTTCAAGGAATGGTATGTAGCCTTTGACTGGATCTACGACCACGGCAGTAACAAGTCCAACCGCGCCAACACCTTGTACAGCGGCCTGGGCACCGACATCGACACCCATTCGCGGGTCAACCTGTCGGCCAACTTCTATGGGCGCTACCAGTGGGAAAACTATGGCGCGAGCAACGAATACTCGTGGGACGGCTATCGTGCGCAAATGAAATACATCGTGCCCATCAGCAGCTTCGATAACGGTGCCTCGCTGACCTACATCGGCTTTACCAACTACGATTTCGGCTCGGACTTGCACAAGGACAACCCGGCGCGCACCGCCAATTCATTGGTGGCCACCAACGTGCTGTTGTATTCGTTCACCCACCTGCGCTTCACCCTGGTCGGTCGTTACTTCCACAACGGCGGCAACTGGGAGGATGGCAGCGAGCTGAATTTTGGCGAAGGCAACTTCCGCGCCCGCTCGGATGGCTGGGGCTACTACGCCGGTGTCGGTTACCAATTCTGATCAAGGAGCTATAGATGAACATGCTTACCCGTCTCTCGATGGCCATCGGCCTGGCCTTTTTGCCCCACGTGGTGCTGGCCGATGCTGCGGCGCCGATCAAACCCAAAGTGATGCTGATCACCATGTTCGCCCCCGAGGCGCAAACCTGGATCGACCGCCTGGAACTCAAGCAGGAAGTCCGTGTGCCAGGCCTGTCGGCCGAATACCCGGTGATCCGCTGCAACACCCAGGACGTGTGCCTGCTGGTGACCGGCATGGGCCAGACCAACGCCGCCGCGTCCACACTGGCCCTGGCGTTGTCGCCCAAGTTCGACCTGCGCCAGAGCTACTTCCTGATTGCCGGGATCGCCGGCATCAGCCCTAAACACGGAACCATCGGCACCGCCGCCTGGGCGCATTACCTGGTGGAGTTCGGCACCCAATGGGAGCTGGATTCGCGCGATGCGCCTAAAGACTGGCCAACCGGTTACATCGGCATCAACACCAAAGGCCCCAACGAAAAACCACCGTTGGACTACAAGACCGAAGTATTCGAGCTGAACCCGAAGTTGCAGGCCAAGGCGTTTGCCCTGTCGCAAAAGGTAGAGCTGAGCGAAAGCAAGGAATCCAGCGCCTGGCGTAAACACTACCCGGCCGCACCGGCCAACCAGCCGCCGCAAGTCACGCGCTGCGACACTTTGGCGGGCAACACCTGGTTCTCCGGCACACGCCTGAGCGAACGCGCCGAGGTCTGGACCAAGTTGCTCACCGACAATAAAGGCGAGTACTGCACCACCCAGCAGGAAGACAACTCCACCTATGAAGCCTTGCTGCGCGCCAGCCGTGAAGGGTTGGTGGATATTCAGCGCTTGGCGGTGGTGCGTGCCGGCTCTGATTTCGACCGGCCGTATCCGGGCTACAGCGAGGTGGACAACTTGCTGAAGTATGCCGACCAGGGTGGGTTTGTACCGGCGTTGGAGAACCTGTACCGCACGGGCAATCCGCTGGTACAGGCGATCCTGAAGAACTGGTCGGCCTGGGAAAAAGGCGTCCCTGAAGCCTAGTAAAAATCAAAATGTGGGAGCTGGCTTGCCTGCGATAGCAGTGGATCAGTCAATCATTCTCTGACTGACAGACCGCCATCGCAGGCAAGCCAGCTCCCACACTTTTAAGTCACGGGGTGGGCTACATTC
>NZ_VBVZ01000040.1 GCF_005863185.1 Pseudomonas edaphica | reverse complement strand
TGGGCGTAGGTGGCCAGATAACGCTGCACGCATTCATCGAACAGCGCTTCTTTGGAGCCGAATGCGGCGTAAAAACTCGGCGCGGAGATACCGCCACCCAACCCGGCCTTGAGCTGGGCGAGGGAGGTGGCGTCGTAACCGTGCTGCCAAAACAGGTGCATGGCCTGTTCCACGGCCTGGTCTCGGTCGAAATTACGCGGGCGGCCCATTTGTGCCATGTGGGGAATCCTCTGGGTAAGCGAGATAAATACTAGTCGATACATAAGTCGTTGACAACGAGCTGTGTGTGCACGCAACATTTATATCGATCAGTATCTAAGTCATCTCAAGGAGTCTCCCGTGACACCCTCACTCAGCTTATCCGCGGCATCCGACCGGCTGCCCATTGGCGCCTTGCTCGCCCTGGCCATGACCGGCTTTATCTGCATCGTCACCGAAACCCTGCCCGCCGGGCTGTTGCCGCTGATCAGCGACGGCCTGGCGATTTCGCCGTCGATGGCCGGGCAGATGGTCACGGCCTACGCGCTGGGGTCGGTGCTGGCGGTGATTCCCATGACCATTGCCACCCGTGGCTGGCGGCGGCGCAACGTGTTGCTGCTGACTATCGTCGGCTTTCTGCTGTTTAACTCCATCACCGCGCTGTCGTCCCAGTACGGCGTAACCCTGGTGGCGCGGTTCTTTGCCGGCGTGGCGGCAGGGCTGGCCTGGAGCCTGCTGGCCGGTTATGCCCGGCGCATGGTTGCGCCGCATCAACAGGGTCGGGCGCTGGCACTGGCCATGGTGGGTACGCCGATTGCGTTGTCGCTGGGTGTGCCGCTGGGCACTTGGCTGGGCGGCCTGGTGGGCTGGCGTACGACGTTCGGCCTGATGTCGGCGCTGACGCTGCTGCTGATCGTGTGGGTGCTGGTGAAAGTCCCGGACTATCCACCGCAGCCTGCGCACCAGCGGCTGTCCCTGGGCCAAGTGCTGACCACGCCCGGCGTGCGGCCGGTGCTGGCGGTGGTGATCAGTTGGATGTTGGCGCACAACATTTTGTACACCTACATTGCCCCGTTTGTGGCGCGTGCAGGCTTGGCTGAGCGTGTGGATTTAGTCTTGCTGGTGTTCGGCATTGCCGCGTTGGTGGGGATCTGGTTGACGGCCAAGCTGGTCGAGCCGTTGTTGCGCAAGACGGTGCTGGTAAGCCTGGTGACGTTTGCAGCAGTAACCCTGGTGTTCGGCTTTTTGGGCAGCGTGCCGCAGGTGATCTACCTTGGCGTGGCCGTGTGGGGCCTGAGCTTTGGGGGGGCCGCGACACTGCTGCAAACCGCGTTGGCCGATGCAGCTGGAGAGGGCGCCGATGTGGCGCTGTCGCTGAACGTGGTGGCGTGGAACAGCGCCATTGCGGCCAGCGGCGTGGTCGGTGGCGTGTTGCTGGAGACGTGGGGCGCCGCCTCATTTCCATGGGCAATGGCGCTGTTGCTGCTGGTGGCGTTGGTGATTGCCTGCGCGGCGCATGCCCATGGCTTCAAACCGGGACGGCGGTCAGCCGATGGGCCAGCGGTGGCGGGGCACTAGGCGCTAAGCGAGCTTCACGGTCATGGTGCCGCCTGCCAGTTCGGCAAGTGGCTTCCCCGGCAGGCGCAGCATCCTGCGTGAAGCGCTGGCGTGCTTTAACGAGGTGGGGAGCCTGGCTCAGGCGGCCTGGAATTCGATCCGTCAGGCGTCGCACTAAAGTTTAAAGTGAGGGTCCATTAGGCTCCTCACTTTAAGATATAAAACATGCACTTACGCATTATTGCAGTCGGCCTGTCGGCGTGTGTTCTGCTCTCGCCCGGCGCGCAGGCCCGCAGCCTGCTGGACCTGATCAAACCACCGGCCCATGAACACACTTCGCGCTCAAGCTCCATCAGCCAAAGCGCGGCCCTTGGTCTCTATTCCCGTCAAGAAAAGCAGCTCTCCTTCGACGGCTGCGCGGACCTGTTTCCTGGCGCCACGCCGATCAACACGGCCACCGTACCCGCCTCGATGAAACCCATGGCGCTGTGTTCGGATCACTTTGCGGTGCTCTACTCGCAAACCAGCAAGACGCCTTTGGTGGTGGTCGAGCGTTTGAACGCCGCACAGTTGAAAGACGCCAAGGGTGAAGAGCGCACCAACCAGTTTTATCCCGATCCGCGCATTCCCAAAGGCGCCCGCGCCGAGCTGAGCGACTACCGCAGCCAGCACCCGGCGGTGGACCGCGGCCACCAGTCCCCAGCCGCCGATGCGCCAAGTGCAAATGCCATGGCGCAGTCCTTCGCCTTGTCGAACATGGTGCCGCAAGACCCCACCAATAACCGCAAGATCTGGAGCAAGGTTGAGGCCGACGTGCGCAAGTTCGCGGTACGTGCAGGCGGTAATGTGTTTGTGTTCACCGGCCCGTTGTTTGATGCCGGCTACAGCACCATCGGCGACAACAAGGTGTGGGTGCCGACACGCCTGTTCAAGCTGGTGTACGACGCTTCGTCCAAACGTGCCTGGGCCTATGTGCTGCCCAACGCCGAAACCCGTATCCAGAAGCCGATGGACTACGACACCTTTGTGAAAAGCACCGGGCTCAAGTTGCTTGGCAACTTGCCGGTTACCGGTTCAGTGGGGCGGACATGAGCCCTTTCGGCCGGTCTGACTGACGCTTGATCGGCCCGCTGTACTGACACCCACGGGGTGTCGGCACAGCGAGCGCCTCAGGGCTTTAGACTTTTTCGATCCAGCCTGCCGGCGCTTCAACGTCGCCGTTCTGGATGCCCGTCAACTCATTGAACAAACGTTGGGTCATCGGGCCGGCTTCATGTTCACTGTGGAATACATGCAGGTGATCGTTGTAGCGGATACCGCCAATCGGTGTGATAACCGCTGCGGTGCCGCACGCGCCGGCTTCCTTGTACGCCGCCAGGTTGTCGATATAAACGTCCTCTTCCACCGCCTTGAGCCCCAGACGGCTTTGCGCAAGCTCGATCAACGAGGCGCGGGTGATGCCAGGCAATACTGAAGGCGAACGCGGGGTCACAAAGGTGTTGTCATGGGTGATGGCAAAGAAATTCGCCGAGCCGACTTCTTCGATTTTTTTATGGGTCAGCGGGTCGAGGTAAATGCAGTCGGCAAAACCCGCCTGCCGTGCCTCGGTACCGGGTAGCAGGCTGGCCGCGTAGTTTCCGCCGACCTTGGCGGCGCCGGTGCCATTGGGGGCGGCGCGGTCGTAGTCCGAAATGATGAAGTTGCTCGGTTGCAACACGCCTTTGAACAACGCGCCGACCGGGATGCAAAACACGCAGAAGATAAACTCCGGCGCGGTACGCACACCGATGTTATCGCCCACACCGATGACGAAAGGTCGTAGATACAGCGAGCTGCCTGTTCCGTAGGGCGGCAGGAAGCGTTCGTTGGCCTTGATCACCTGCTTGCAGGCATCAATGAATTGCGCGGTCGAGACGGGCGGCATCAGCAGCCGTGAGCAACTGCGCTGCATACGGGCAGCATTCTGATCGGGGCGAAACAGGTTGATCGAACCATCCTTGCAACGGTAGGCCTTCATCCCCTCAAAACACTGCTGGCCATAATGCAACGCGGTTGAGCCTTCGCTGATATGCAGCTGGTTATCTTCGGTCAGTGCACCTTCCTGCCACTGACCGTCACGCCAATGTGCGATGTAACGAAGGTCGGTTTTCCTGTAGCTGAAACCCAGGTTATTCCAATCCAGTTGCGGATGTTCCATATCACGACTCCCGAACCCGGCTACGGGTGGTATTTATTGGTTCCAGTTGATGCTCAAGGAAGCATCAAGCCATTGGTGGTAAGCGCTCGCCGCCTCATCCGAGGCATGTACCGAGAAGATGAACCCTGGGTAGCCGCCAAACGCGGGAGGTGGTGGTGAAAGATGCCCTGCCTCGAAAAAAGTCACGATCCGGGCGGTTTCAGGGTGCTCCGCGACCTTTCCCAGCCCGCTGAAACCGTTGAAACGGCCATCGCCGCGCAGAGGAATGATGTAGTTTGCTGCCACTCTGGCGGCCGGCAGCACATCGGGCAGTGCCGGGGTGGGCAAACCCAGGGCGGCCTTCATGCACAGTGCGGCGAACGACACGCCGGTGCTCTGTTCCACCACAAAGTGCGAGACCCCCGAGCCCCCTATGCGTGCGCCGATTTCAATCACATACGCTTGCTGGTTGGCATCCAGGCGCAGCTCCACATGGGCGGCGCCCATGGTAATGCCCAGTGCCTTGACCCCGGCGCGCGCGGTCTCACACAGGGCCATGATCAAGGGGGCGTCGATATCTCGACGCTGGCGGTAGATCGTTTCTTCAAACCAGGGCCCTTCGGGTTGGCCCTTGTCGCCCACCGCCAGGACATGCACCCCTTCGATATCGACAAAGCACTCCACAACGAATTCTTTACCCGGCAAATACTGTTCAACAACCAGGCCTGCGGCTTTGTCCTGGTCATAGAAACGAGCCAGGTCCTTGCTCTGGACCTCCCAGACCGCGTTGACCAGGGCGGGAAGCTCTTCGGCCGTTTTGGCCAGCATCACACCGGTGCTCGACCAGCCGGAGAGCGGCTTGATCACCAGTGGCAACCCCAGGGCGCGGGTTTGCGACAGGTCGTGCGGGTTATCGATGTAGCAAAAGCCCGGCGACCTCAAGCCTGCCTCGGCAAAGGCCTGGCGCATCAGGTACTTGTTGCGGGCCAGCGCCGCCACATGGGGATCGATGCCAGGGGTACCGATTTTTTGCGCCGCCAGTGCCGTCCAGATGATCGCTTCTTCGCGAACCGTCATCACCCCGCCAATCCCTCTCTCTTGCACGCCGGCCCCGAACGCTTCCAACGCCACCTGCGGCTCGTCGAAAACCGGCAGCTGCCAGGTCGACGTGACTGCCGGCAAGTGCGCGGGGGCGCTTTCGGTCGTGTCGTAAATCAGTACCAGTTCAATACCTGCCGCTTCTGCGGCCTCAAATACAAAGGACAACTTGGCACTGCGGTGGCAAACCAACGCCAGCTTTTTCATTGTATTTCCTCACTAACCGGTTGGTTTGGGGGGCGACGCTTGAACGTCCAGCCCGAGACGCCTGATGCATCCATGAATAACAGGGTGATCCCCACCATGACCGCAATCATCGCGACGATTTTTACTGCACCCAACGTCGTGCCGGAGCCGATCAACCACTCACCGGTGACCACGGCGAACGGTGCCAGCAAGCCAATCGCATTGGCATACAGCACGCCGCCCTCGGCCAAAACCTTCTGGTACAACACATACACCGGCGCCGAGCAGGCAGCCCCCAGGATCAGCACTTTGAGCGCATCCTCAAGGTTCAGGCGCAACAAGGGCGCGGGGTCGAGAATGAACAGCGGCACAAAGCACGCCGCGGCGATCAGTGTGACCCAGGCCAGCGAGTTGATCAGTGGCAAATCCTTGAGGTAGCGCTTGGACAGCAGGCCATAAACGGCGTAGGAAAGCGCCGCGACCAGGGCCAGCGCAATGCCTGATGGGCTGACTGCGCCAACGTCGCCGGTGTGGGTGTTGAACGCCAGCGCCGCGACACTGACGATCACCACACCCGCCAGTTTGAGCCAGGAAAACCCCAGGCTGCGTGTCAGCAGGCCCAGCAGGTAGGTAATGCCCGGAATCGTCGCCAGGACCATGGTCAGGTCGCTGGCTTTCAGCGTTTTCAAGGCGCCGAAGCTGCAGACAAAATAGAGCGAGAACCCCAGGATCGACAGGATGAAAAACCCCGGCATCCTGGCGAGCAGCGGCTTGGATGCCAGCGGCGGTCGCGTGCCGAACGCCACGATCAACCATAAGGCGGCGGTTGTGGCCCACAGCCTGAGCCCAACGGCATGCATCACCGAAATGCTACCGAGCAGGTTTTTCGACAGCAGCCAACTGATCGAGAACAACGCGAGAATGGCCACGGTGAACAGCAGCAGACGGACCTTCAATGCATTCATTGGGGGCACTCGGCCAGAACGCGGCGTGCGTAGTGCGTGGCCGGGAAATTGAAACGTGCCAGTGGGGTTTGCGGTGTGCCCAGATGCTGCTGCACATAGGCTTTGGCACCCGCCAGATAGGTCTCGTCGTCGAGTGCTTCGAGGGCCTCGATATCGGCAATCATCGACACAAGCTTTTGGTCAAGACGCTCGCTGTCAAAGCTGAGGTGGCCGTGCTCGGTTTCGACCAATGCCTTGGCATTGATCAGCATTTCAAAGAGCAAAATCCCGGTGCCGGCATCGAACGTCATGTGTTGGTCCGAGCCCTTGGGGTAGCGGAACATGCGCTCGAGCAGAATGAACTCGGCGATTTCACGCCAAAAGTCCGGACGGTGTTCCAGCACCAGGCGCACCGTAATCAGGTCACACTTGGTTTCTTCCAGCAGGCCGGTAAACCAGTTCAGCTTTATGTACAGGTTTTTGTCCAACGGGCGTGGCCCGGTGTGGTGCGCATAGTCATGGTAATAACCCCACAGGCAACGCGCGTCGTACATGTCTGGCTCAGACATCTGGCGGCTGCTCAATTGGCCGAACAGGAACGGGCTTTGGCGCCCGAACAGACGGTCTGCCTCGACGAGTGTCTGTTCGTTGTAGATACGCAGAAACTTGCTGAAGAAGAACAGCGCGAAGGTTTGTTTATCGACCTTGGCTGCCGTCGCCACGGACTCTGGAAACAGCACTATGCAATTGCCTTGCAGGAACCCCTTCGAGGCCGCTCCAAGCTTGATGCATTGAAACGGTGCCACGTACTGCTCGGTGTACTGCGCGGCCTTTGCCAGGTAAGGGGTTTCACTGCGGTAGCCGGTGACCAGCTCCAGCCGAAAGCCTTCGGGGTCAGGGCCGTTGGTCGCGCGCATGGGGGCCAGTAGAAACAAGGCGTCGCCGGGTGCAGGGGTGTTGAAACTGGCGAGAGTTTTATCGAATAGAGGCCGTTGATCCAGGCCATTCTTCAGCCAGTTGCCCAGGTCTTCCAGGGTCGCCGTCAACAGCGGCGCAGATAGCCCGTCGATGATTGCGGCGTGCCGGTCGAGCTCGGTGATCAAGCGGTTGATGAGGGCATGGTCGGCTACGTTCGGCGCCTTGATGCTGCCATCCAGTTCCTGGCGGGCACGCACTTCATCGACGATATTGACCAGGGTCGACAGCGGATCAGGCTTTTGCATGGTCGGCTCGCTTCAGCGAATGGACCAGAAAGGCCATCGGCACCTGGCCGAAATCCTCAATGATGTTCAGCTCATGCAGGTCTGCCGCGACCACGGTGGTCACGCACGCATCTGCCTGGCCAGTGCTGCACAGCACGGCGGCATCGGCATTGCTGTTGGCGAACACTTTGCGGTAGTGGCTTGCCACCAGGGATTGGGGCGCGGGATGGGTTGCCACACTCTTTATCTGGTCGGCGCTGGTACGGCTCGCAAGCACCATGGAGTGGGTCGGCATGATGAAGCTGTCGCACAGCTCCATATCGCCCAGGCGGGTAAAAATCAGCGTATGCAAATCGGGGTACGCGGCGCAGCTTAAAAGATAGCCGTCCTGTTTTCCGGACAACTCATCAAAGGCTTGCTCAAGCGTCTCATGCAGAACAATTCGCTGCGTGCCATTGCGCGCTTCACGAGAATCAAGCCACCACTGCGCGGCGGTGGCGCAATTGGTACCCTCGGGGCCGAGCGTATAGATGGTCGGACTGATAGCCGTGTGCATGCTTTAACTTCCTTGTCAGAGCCCACCGGACAGCGGGCCAGAATCCATTCCTGCCACCCATTGGTGGCTGCCTTGGCGGAGGTTACTGTAGGTTTTTTGTTCAAGCAATACACCCGGCGAAACTAAACGTTGCCACCTTCGCAGGCGTTGCCTGGCCGTCTGAATTCCTGCAAAGGCCGACCCTGTCAGGGTTTATACTCACCGCCAAACTTCCCCCTCCGATCAAATCCGAGAAAGCCCATGAGCACCTCCCTTTCCCTGACCCCCGCGCGCAAGCCTATCGCGCCGTTGGCGGCTTTTATCATCCTGGTGGCCGGTGCCGTATTCCTGCAAAACAGCGTCGGCTCGCGCCAGGTGCTGTTGCTGGTGGTCGGCGCCGCATTGGGCTTGACCCTGTACCACGCCGCTTTCGGATTCACGTCGGCCTGGCGCGTATTTATCAATGATCGACGCGGCGCCGGTTTGCGCGCACAGATGGTCATGCTGGCGGTGGCGGTGTTGCTGTTCTTCCCGGCATTGGGCGCGGGCACGTTGTTCGGGCAGCCGGTGGTCGGGCTGGTAGCACCGGCTGGCGTATCGGTGGTGTTCGGGGCGTTTATCTTTGGTATCGGCATGCAGTTGGGCGGCGGTTGTGCGTCCGGCACGCTGTTCACCGTCGGCGGCGGCAATGCGCGCATGCTGGTGACGCTGCTGTTTTTTATCTGCGGTTCGCTGATTGCCACGCACCATGTGGATTGGTGGTTCGCGTTGCCGGCGTTCCCGGCGGTGTCCATCGTCAAGAGCTTCGGCGTGTTGCCGGCCATGATTCTGAGCCTTGCCGTGTTCGCGGTCATCGCGCTGGTCACCGTGCGTTTGGAGAAGGGCCGTCACGGCCAGCTTGAACCCGGCGTGAGCAGCGAGCACATCGGCCTGCGCCGCTTCCTGCGCGGGCCTTGGCCATTGGTGTGGGGGGCAATCGGTTTGGCGCTGCTTAACTATGCGACGCTGGCGCTGGCCGGGCGGCCATGGGGCATTACCTCGGCGTTCGCGCTGTGGGGCGCCAAAGTGGCCAGCGGCTTGGGTGTGGACGTGGCCAGTTGGGCGTTCTGGCAAATGCCGGGCAATGCCAAAGCCCTGGCAGCGCCCGTGTGGGAAGACATCACCAGCGTGATGGACATCGGCATCGTCCTCGGCGCGCTGTTGGCCGCGGGCCTGGCCGGGCGTTTTGCCCCAAGCCTGAAAATCCCGGCACGCTCGCTGGTGGCCGCAGTGATCGGTGGTTTGCTGCTGGGCTATGGCTCGCGCCTGGCTTACGGCTGCAACATCGGCGCGTACTTCAGCGGCATCGCGTCCGGCAGCCTGCATGGCTGGGTGTGGTTGGTGGCAGCGTTTATCGGTAACAGCGTCGGTGTGCGCCTGCGGCCGTTCTTCTTCGCAGGCGAGCGACCGCAGGTGGCCTTGAGCGGTTGCTGAACCCCAACGACCTATAAGGCAGGCCCATGATCAGAGAACTGAGAACCTTCGTAAGCGCCGCCCGCCGTGGCACTTTCGCCGCCGCCGGGCAGCAGGTGGGGCTGACGCAATCGGCGGTGAGTGCGCAGATCAAACACCTCGAGGACGCCCTGGGCGTCAAGCTGTTCGACCGCACCGGTCGCTCCGCCACGCTCAATGCGGCCGGGCAGCGCGCGGTGCCGCTGGCGGAGGAGATCCTCGATATTTTCTCGCGCATGGGCGCGCCCGACAGCGCCAACAACTTTCAGGGTTCGCTGCGCATCGGCGCCATCGGCAGTGTGCAAACCGGCCTCCTGCCCCAGGCGCTGGTCGCGCTTAAACGCCGCGCGCCGTTTATCGAGGTCAGCCTGGTGCCCGGCGTTTCGCTCAACCTGCTCAGCCAGGTGGATGCCGGTGAGCTGGACCTGGCGATCATGATCCACCCGCCGTTCAACCTGCCCAAGGACCTGAATATCGAAGTGATCGCCCGCGAACCCTTTGTGCTGATTACCGCCAAGGACGTGCAGGGCGACGACCCGCTGCAGATCCTGCGCGAGCAACCCTTCGTGCGGTATGACCGTGGCTCGTTCGGCGGGCGCCAGGTCACGCAGTTTCTCAAGGAACACAAGATCCAGACCCGGCAAGCGCTGGAACTCGACGAGCTGGACGCCATCGTCAAGATGGTACGCAGCGGCCTCGGCGTGTCGCTGGTGCCCCTGGCCGGCCTGTGGCTGGAACACGGCAGTGACGTGCGGGTTTTGCGATTGGACAAGCTCACGTTCTACCGTGAAATCGTGCTGCTGACCAAGTACTCCCAGCGCCAATTGCCGCTCTTCGAATTATTCAGGGCGTGCGTCATCGAAGTGCTGGGTGCGCCGAAGTAGGGCGCGAGCATCGAAATTATTGAGGCTCAGGGCGAAGGATATCCGCTTTATCCGTGGGGCTTTCTGGTGAAGAATCGGGTTCTAACCAAACAGAACCTGCAGGTAGCCACCGTGAGCCTTTCTCCCTTTCACCTAGCGATTCCCGTCTACGACCTGGCCGCCGCGCGTCATTTCTACGGCGATGTGTTTGGCCTTTCGGAAGGTCGCTCCAGTGCGCAATGGGTCGACTTCGATTTCTACGGCCACCAACTGGTGATTCACGAGCACCCCAAGACGCATTCCCAGGAGTCGGTGCACTCCAACGCGGTGGACGGTCACGATGTGCCGGTGCCGCATTTCGGCATCATCCTGCAGTGGGACCAGTGGGAAGCCTTGGCCGATCGGCTGCGCGCGCGGGAAACCCAGTTTGTGATCGAACCCTACATCCGCTTCAAGGGTGAGGTAGGCGAGCAGGCCACCATGTTCCTGTTCGACCCGTGCGGCAACGCCCTGGAGTTCAAGGCGTTCAAGGACATGAGCCAGCTGTTCGCCAAGTAATTGCTCACCGTGCGCAAACGTCCCAGGGTGATTTGCGCCGCTGAGCCGGTATGTCTGAATCGGTCCTCAAGTGGTCCGGCACCTGCCTGTCGCTCATCGGCGCGGGTGCTTACCATGGCTTGCATCAACCACTGTGATGCAAGCCACAAGGACCTGTCATGAGCCGCAAAGCCCTTATCGTTATCGATGTGCAGCATTCGTTCCGTCATTCTGCTTACTGGTCCGAAAATGACCTGCCGTTGTTCCTGGAAAAACAGCAAGCGCTGATCGATGGGTGTGTTCAACAGGGCATCCCGGTGATACAAGTCTTCCATGTTGAAGACCAAGGGCACTTTTCGATGGCATCGGGCAATGTCAAAACCTTGAGCGAGTTGTCGATCAACCCCGACCTGATCATCCACAAGCGCTTTCACAGTGCTTTCGCCGGCACGCCTTTGGCTGCACGGCTTACGGAGATGGGCGTGAGCGCGCTGATCATCAGTGGCATCCGCACCGAACAGTGCTGCGAAACCACCACCCGGCAGGCGTCGGACAGCGGTTTTGCGGTGGATTTTGTCAGCGAGGCGACCCTGACCTTCCCGATGACCCACGCACGCAGTGGCCGCGAATACAGCGCCGCCGAGATTCGTGAGCGTACCGAACTGATGCTGGAAGAGCGCTTTGCGCGCATCGTCACCGTCGCCCAGGCGCTGGAGCGTTGAACCCGTGAGCGTGCCGGTGCTGTTCGTGCTGTTGCCCAATGTGCTGATGCTGGACTTGGCCGGCCCCGCCGAGGTGCTGCGCCTGGCCGCGCAGAGCGAGGACCCTGCGGCTCTCGACTTCGACTTGCAGTACGTCAGCCCGGTGCCGTCCCTGCAAACCTCGATTGGCTTGCCGCTGGCCGGCTTGGCGCCCCTGCCGCCAAGCCTGGCGCCCGGCACGCTGGTGGTGTTGGTCGGCTCGACGTCAAAGGTGAGCAAGGCGCAGCAGCAGGCGTTCGAGTCGGCCAGCGACACCTTGACCCAATGGCTGCAAAGCGTGTTTGCAGCGTCGGGCCAGCGGCTGGTTTGCGTGTGCGCCGGCGCATTAAGTGCCGCCCGCGCGGGGTTGCTCGATGGCCGCCAGTGCACCACCCACCACGCGCTGTGCGAGGCATTGCAGGCCCTGGCGCCCAAGGCCCGCGTGCTGGAAAACCGGCTGTATGTCACGGACGGCCCGGTCAGTTGCAGCGCCGGTGTCACGGCGGGCATCGACCTGATGCTGCACCTGCTCGCCGAGTTGGCCGGGCCACGCCTGGCCTGCAGTGTGGCGCGCGACATGGTGGTGTACATGCGTCGCAGCGGCGCCGACCCGCAGCTCTCAGCCTGGATCACCGGTCGCAACCACCTGCACCCGGCCGTGCACCGTGTGCAGGACGCCATCACCGCGGCGCCCTGTGAAGCCTGGACCGTCACACGCATGGCCGAACTGGCGTGCACCAGCAGCCGACACCTGGCGCGGCTGTTCCACGAACACGTCGGCATCAGCCCGTTGGACTACCTGCACACGCTGCGTATCACCGTGGCCCGTGAACTGCTCATGGCGTCGAGCCTGGACATGGAAACCGTCGCCGAGCGCGCAGGCTTTGGGTCAGCCCGGCACCTGCGGCGTATCTGGAGCAAATATGAGGTGGGGACGCCTTCAAGCGGGCGTGTCGGCGCCGCTGGTTGAGGCTTGATCGGCCTCGGCTTCAAGTTTGGCGCGGTCTGCCTTGCTGATGTACTTGTCTTTGCTTTTCGGCGCCAGTTTGGCGCTGGCCTTCTTGGCTTTAGCCTTGAAGAGCTGCTTGAGTTTTTTCTGGCGGTTCATGTGTCGGTGCCTGATGGGTGAAGGCCCGGATGATATCAGGTTAAAAACCTGGGTCGCTTTTTAGCGTCAATCTGTGCATTGAACACCCTGGGGTTTTACCAATAATCGGGCCGTGAATTCAGCACAAACGGAAAAAACCGATGAGCCTCCACACCCGCACCAAACGCCTCACCGTCCCGCAACTGGTCGCCATGAAGGGCCAGCAGAAAATCGTCTCCCTCACCGCGTACTCCAGCGCCATCGCCAAGCTGATCGACCCGCTGGTCGACTTCATTCTGGTGGGTGATTCCACGGCGATGGTCGGCTACGGCCGGGCCTCGACCTTGAGCATGCAGTTGGAAGAAATCATCGGCCACACCCGCGCCGTGGTCGACAGCACGCGCCTGGCCTGCGTGATTGCCGACATGCCCTTTGGCAGTTATCAGGAATCCAACGAGCAAGCGTTTCGCAACTGCGCCCAAGTGCTGGCGCGCACTGGTTGCGATGCGCTGAAGCTGGAGGCCAACGTGGCGTTGGCGGGCACCGTCGAGTTTCTGGTGGCGCGCGGCATTCCGGTGATGGCCCATGTGGGGCTGATGCCGCAGTTCGTCAACGTGATGGGCGGCTTCAAGGCCCAAGGGCTTACCGCCGAAACTGCTGCAGTGATTGCCGCGGATACCCGTGCCAACCTGGAGGCGGGCGCCTTCGGCCTGCTGCTCGAAGGTGTGGCCGAAGGCGTCGCGCGGCAGATCACCCTGGATTCAAAGATGCCCACCATCGGCATTGGCGCTTCACCGGCCTGCGATGGCCAAGTGTTGGTGACCGAAGACCTGTTGGGCCTGGGCGGCGAACACCTGCCGCGCTTCGTCAAACAGTACGCAGATGTAGGCGCGGTGATTCGCGATGCCTGCGAGCGGTTTGCCGACGATGTGCGCCATGGCCGTTTCCCTGAAGCGCGGCATTGCTACGGGCTTTGATCGATCGTCTCGGCCAATCGCTTCACGGCCTGGGCGATATCCTTGCTCCAGTCGAGGGTGTAGCTCAGGCGCAGGTGTTGCGGCCAGGCGCCATGCTGGCTGAACAGCTCGCCAGGGGCGATGACGATGCGTTGGGCCAGCAGGCGCTCAAATACCTGACGCATATCCACCGCATGCGGTGCTTGCAGCCAGAAGCTGGCGCCGCCTTGGGGCGCGATCACCTGCCAATGTTCCTCCAGCAAGGCTTTCATGCCGGTCATGCGCTCCAGCAGCAGCGCCCGCAGCGCTTTTAAATGCGCGTCGATACGCTTGGAGGTGAGCAGCTTGGCGATCGCCTTTTGCCGGATCGGTGACAGGCGAAACCCACGCTCCAGAAACACCCGCTGCAATTGCGGCGCGTGCCCGTGGCACACCGCATAGCCATACGGCGCTTCCGAGCCGATGACTTTATCGAAGGTCGAAAACACCAGCAGCTTCTGCAGGTCGGCGAAGTCGCGATAACGCGGCGGCGGCGCTTCGAAATACAACTCGCCGTAAGTGTCGTTTTCGAACAGCCAGATATCCCGCGCCGCCAGCCAGCGGCAGATCTGCTGCTTGTCCTGTGCCGGCATCACGCCGCCCTGGGGGATATTCACCGTCGACGACAGCACCGCCAGGCGAATCGGCTCACGCATCAGCACGCCTTCCAGCGCCGCCAGGTCGAAACGCCCGTGGGCGTCGAGCGGCATTTCGATCACGCGAATCTTCGCCGCTTGCAACTGGCGCAAAATCGCCCACGAACACGGTGACTCCACCAGCGCCACGGTGCCGCACAGGTCCAGGGCATTAAGTGCCGCATCCAGCACGCTGTGCAAGTCCGCGCCGATATACACCTGGTCGGCCTGCCAGTAGCGGTCGGCGGATTGGGTGTAGCGCTCGGCCAATGCGGTGCGCAACTCGGGCTCACCGAAGGGTAAGTAAAGCGGCGCCAGCGAGCGTGGGTGCTGGCGGGTCAGTTCACGCTCAAGCATCAGCAGCGGGTTTTCCAGCGACAACAGCATCGCCGGTGCATCGCTGCTCAAGGCAAGCATTCCCGGCTGGCGGGCATTGGCGAACACTTGGTCGAGCAGGTTGGTTTCAGTTGTTACCCGTGCAGCCATGGCCCTCGTGAAATAACCCTGTTTGGGCCGCGCGTAGATCCGCCCTTCATCCTCAAGCAAGGCGTAGGCGTACTTGGTGGTCGACACCGATACGCCAAGGCGCTCGGCCAATTGGCGCAGGGACGGCAGTTTGCGTTCGCCTGACGACGGGCTGGCGTCGATCAACTCGACGAGGTAACGGTAGACCGTCTGATAGGCAAAGCCGGCGTCTTTGGGTTTATCCATGGTCCTTTGAGCTGCGCAAAACAGAGTGGGAAGAGAGCCTGGCAGTATCACTCAAGGCGATCTTATTTGCGCGCGTCTCGGGCTGAACAGCCCACGGCTCGGCCCATTGGGTTTGAGGCAACCCATCATGAACAGGGCTAAAGGTTTAGTGAAATCGTTTCATTATCTCTTGCTCTATAGCCAGCATAGACTCCACCTTAATTATTGAAACTGTAAAGACTTGGGTCAAACGTCGGCGTGTTGCTAAAAGACAAGCAGTGAACTCAAGTCTGTCTCAACTTTTAAGGTGTCAGGTGGTCATGGATAACGCGTTTGAATTTACGATTAAGAGTGTTTGTTTTGACGAGCACTATCGCCCCTCCGAAAACACGCGCACCACCACTAACTTTGCTAATTTGGCCAGGGGCGAGCGTCGTCAGGAAAACCTGCGCAATACCTTGACGATGATTAATAACCGCTTCAATGCCTTGGCGCATTGGGATAACGCTGGCGGTGATCGGTATGCGCTCGAACTCGAGATTGTTTCGGCTGAAATGCAGATCGGTGTTGAAGGCAATGGGCAGGCCATTCCGCTGATTGAAGTGTTGAAAACCACGATTGTGGACCGTAAAACCAATGAGCGCCTTGAGGGCATCGTCGGCAATAATTTTTCTTCGTATGTACGCGACTATGACTTTAGCGTGGTGTTGTTGGGCCACAACAGAGGCCAGTCTGAATTCAGCACGCCCGATAATTTTGGCGACTTGCATGGCAAGCTGTTCAAGTGCTTTGTGAATTCAGCGGCGTACAGGCAGCACTTTAAGAAGTTGCCTGTCATCTGCTTGAGCGTTTCGAATACCAAGACCTATCAGCGAACTGAAAACCAGCACCCGGTATTGGGCGTTGAGTATCAGCAGGATGAGTATTCGCTGACCGATGAGTACTTCAAGAAGATGGGCTTGAAGGTGCGCTATTTTATGCCACCCAACAGTGTTGCACCCTTGGCATTTTATTTTTTCGGTGACGTGCTGAGTGATTACACGACGCTTGAACTTATCAGCACCATTAGCACGATGGACACTTTTCAAAAGATTTACCGGCCTGAAATTTACAATGCCAATTCTGTCGCCGGAAAACGCTACCAACCCAGTTTGAAGCATCAGGATTATTCATTAACACGCATTGTTTATGATCGAGAAGAGCGTGGTCGGCTGGCGATTGAGCAGGGCAGGTTTGTTGAGGAAAATTTCATCAAGCCCTATCACGCTGTGCTTGAACAGTGGTCCGCGCAATACGCCGCTTGACTCATCAAACTTACAAGGTTGTGCCTGTCATGAAAAAGTTATTACCCACTTCTACAGCTGGCAGCTTGCCAAAACCGGCCTGGCTTGCTGAGCCCGAGACGCTGTGGTCACCCTGGAAGTTGCAAGGTGACGAATTAATTGAAGGCAAGCAAGATGCCTTGCGCTTGGCATTGCAAGAGCAGCAAAACGCCGGGATTGATATCGTCAGTGATGGCGAGCAAACCCGCCAACACTTTGTCACCACGTTTATCGAGCACCTCAGCGGTGTTGATTTCGAGAAACGTGAAACCGTCAGGATTCGTGATCGCTATGACGCGAGCGTGCCGACGGTTATAGGCGCCGTTGCGCGCCAAAAGCCGGTGTTTGTCGAAGACGCCAGGTTCTTGCGCCAGCAAACCAACCAGCCGATCAAATGGGCGCTGCCAGGCCCCATGACCATGATCGATACGCTGTATGACAACCACTATAAAAGCCGCGAAAAACTCGCGTGGGAATTCGCCAAGATCCTCAACGAAGAAGCCCGGGAACTGGAAGCTGCGGGCGTCGACATTATTCAGTTTGATGAACCGGCCTTTAACGTGTTCTTTGACGAGGTGAATGACTGGGGCGTCGCCACCCTGGAACGGGCCATTGAAGGCCTTAAATGCGAAACGGCGGTGCATATCTGTTATGGCTATGGCATCAAGGCCAACACCGATTGGAAAAAGACCCTGGGGTCGGAGTGGCGGCAATATGAAGAAGCCTTCCCCAAGCTACAGAAATCCAGCATCGATATCATTTCGCTGGAATGTCACAACTCCCATGTCCCCATGGACCTGATTGAGCTCATTCGTGGCAAAAAAGTCATGGTTGGGGCCATTGATGTGGCAAACCACACCATTGAAACGCCCGAAGAAGTGGCCAATACCCTGCGCAAAGCCCTTCAGTTTGTCGATGCCGACAAGCTTTATCCGTGCACCAACTGTGGTATGGCGCCCTTGCCTCGCCGCGTGGCAAGGGGCAAGTTGAATGCGTTGAGTGCTGGCGCAGAGATCGTTCGAAGAGAGCTCAATAACGCGCGTTGAGCCACCATTGGAAGGGGTGTACCAAGTTGCACTCCCTGTTCAGGATTTACCATGTCATTTCCCACTACGACGGTCGAGCCACTGAGCTTTCGCGAAGCGCTCGGGCACTACGCGTCCGGTATTACGGTGATTACCTCGCACCTGGATGACGAGCCGGTCGGCTTCACGTGTCAGTCGTTCTACAGCGTGTCGATGAGCCCACCGCTGGTGTCATTCAGCGTAATGTCCAATTCGGCCAGCTACCCCAAGATTCGCCAGGCCGGTCGATTCGTGGTCAATATCCTGTCGGGTGAGCAGGCCGGGATTTCCAACCAATTCGCCCGCCGCGGCACAGACAAATGGCACGGCGTGCAATGGCAGCACTCGCCTTTGGGTAATCCGATCATTGCCGGCAGCCTGCACTGGCTGGATTGCGAAATTCACGCCGAACACGCCGCCGGTGACCACCTGATCGTGATTGGTGAAGTAAAGGCGTTAAGTCTGCGAGCAGCGGCTGCGGCGAAGCCCTTGCTGTATTTCAAGGGGCAGTATTGCAACATCGCCGCACAGGGCGTGGTTCACGGGTAGGTAAAGGTGTGGTTAATAATGTAAGTGCCTAGCGTGTTCGTACGCGCTGTCACCCAGGCAACGGTCATACCGCGTTTTATTTGATCGTCAAGTTCTGATCGGGTTGTGCACAGTTCGATATCGCGCTCAGTGTGTAGATCCTTGATCCATAAGCCCGCCTCGCAACGACTATATTTCCCATAAGCCGGTCCCGGAAACCTGATTTCATAGACGGATTTATAGTGGATTACTTCGCCAGGCAGCAGGTAGACGCACACGGCATAACTATTCAGGAGGAAAACGAATCCAAGGCTGAAGCCCCCTAAAAACTTGTTAGTCGAAGACATATTAGTGCTGTTGGGCGGGCGATTGCGTTCGGGCCTGAACGCACAATAGAGGCCTGTCACAACGCCGAATACCACATAGGTCGTCCATTCAGGAATCCATGCCATCAAGATGGTTTGCCTGGCAACCCGAGAGGCCCAGCCCATGTAAAACATCCATGCCCCAAGGACGAGAAGCACTAATATCAACGCCGCTATTCTTTTGAATTGTCTCCCGAGTGAGGGGTGTTTCATTGTTTTTTTTGCTCGGTTCGTTGGTCGGCTGGGTAGCGTTGAGTGAACACCGGTGTGTTCAACCGATCAATCCACTCAAGCAAAATACCATCTAACCGGGCGCGACGACGCCCACTACTTCTCTGTGCGGCGCCGCAGCAACGAGTGACTTAGCTTCGTAAAAACTCAAGCAAATCCGCGTTGATGACATCCGCATTCGTCGTCGGCATCCCATGGGGAAACCCTGCATAGGTCTTCAACGTGCCATTCTTCAACAGTTTTGCCGACAACGGCCCGGAATCTTCATACGGCACAATCTGGTCATCATCGCCGTGCATCACCAGCACGGGGATCGTGATGCGCCGCAAAGCCTCAGTAAAGTCCGTTTGCGAAAACGCCACAATCCCGTCGTAGTGGGCGATTGCGCAACCCATCATGCCTTGTCGCCACCAGTTCTGGATCACACCTTCCGACGGTTTGGCACCCGGCCGGTTGTAGCCATAAAAAGGCCCCGATGGTACGTCGCGATAGAACTGCGCACGGTTGGCTTTGAGCTGCGCCTGCATGTCGTCGAACACCGACTTGGGCAAGCCGCCTGGATTGCTCGGTGTTTGCAGCATCAACGGTGGCACGGCGCTGATGATGGCGGCTTTGGATACGCGGTCTTCGCCGTGGCGGGCAATGTAGTGAATGACTTCGCCACCGCCGGTGGAGTGGCCCACATGGGCGGCGCCCTGTACACCAAGGTGGTTGACCACGGCGGAGACGTCGTCGGCGTAGTGGTCCATGTCGTGGCCGTCCCAGACCTGGCTGGAGCGGCCATGGCCGCGGCGGTCGTGGGCGACGACGCGGTAACCGTTAGCCAGGAAGAACAGCATCTGCGCATCCCAGTCATCGGCGCTCAGTGGCCAGCCGTGGTGGAAGAAGACCACCGGGGCATCGCGTGGGCCCCAGTCTTTGTAAAAGATCTCAACGCCGTCCTGCGTAGTGACATACCCCATGTTCATCTCTCCAAAGTGATTGATCGGCCATCAACAGCAACGTGTTGATCGTGACCGGTTGAACAAAGTGCGGCTCAACCGATGGGCGGCCACGCTTGGCTGCCTGATCACTTGAGGTTTACAGTCCGCCTCAAGGTCAATGTGCGCGCGGAGTGGAACATGAGAATAGGCGAACTGGCGAAACTCAGCGGGTTGGCGCCATCGCGCATCCGTTTCTACGAAGCGAGCGGCCTGATCAAGTCGGTCACGCGCAAGGCCAACGGTTATCGGGACTATGCGCCGGAGGCAGCGGGGATGTTGCAACTGATCACGGGCGCACAGGCGGCAGGGTTTTCCCTGGAAGAAATCCGCCAATTGCTGCCGATGAACGCTGGCGGCTGGCAGCATGAGGCGTTGCTC
>NZ_VBVZ01000409.1 GCF_005863185.1 Pseudomonas edaphica | reverse complement strand
AACGAACGCACCGTCACCGGCCACGACAGCAGCGACGGCCTGATCAGTGAACACAGCGACTTCCTCAACAGCGCGGCGCGTATCGAAGCCGCCAACGACCTGAGCATCAGGGCCGGACGCGACTTCTTAACCCAAGGCAGCGTGCTGCAAAGCGGACGCGACACCACGATCCAGGCCGGGCGCGACCTGAGCTTTGGGTCAGTGGAGCAGGTGAACAGCAATGCCAACACCAGCGCGCGCAACAACAGCAGCTCCGTGATGCAGAACGGTTCTTCGGTGACGGCGGGGCGCGACCTGAGCGCGGTTGCGGGCCGGGATTTGACTGCGATTGCCAGCCGGATTGATGCCAAGCGGGATGTGGCGATGTCGGCGACGGAGAATCTGAGCCTGATCTCTGCGGCGGATGAGCAGCATTCGGCGTTGAATCTGAAGAAGGTTAAGGCGCAGGAAGATCATGTGAGTCAGGTCTCGACCACGCTGAGTGCGGGTGGGGATGTTTCGCTGAGTGCTGGTAAGGATCTGGCGATGATTGCCAGTCGTGTCACTGCGGGGGATGAAGCGTATTTGGTTGCGGGTGGAAAGCTGGGGTTGCTGGCTGCGGAAGACAGTGATTATTCGCTGTATGACATGAAGAAGAAGGGGAGTTGGGGGAGCAAGAAAACCCAGCGCGATGAAGTCACCCAGGTGACGAATGTGGGGAGTGAGATCAAGACCGGTGGCGACCTGACGTTGCAGAGCGGCGGGGACCAGAAGTATCAAGCGGCGAAGCTCGACAGTGGCGGGGATATTGCGATTGTCAGTGGTGGGGCGGTGACGTTTGAGGCGGTGAAGGATTTGCGGCAGGAGAGTCATGAGAAGAGCAAAAACAGCCTTGTCTGGACGAGCTCCAAAGGCAAAGGCAGCACCGACGAGACGTTACGCCAAACGCAGATGATTGCGGAAGGCAGCATCGTAATAAAAGCCGTCGACGGTTTGAAAATTGATGTCAAGCAGATCGACCAACACACTGTAAGTCAGACGATCGACGTCATGGTCGAGGCTGATCCACAACTGGCTTGGCTGAAGGAGGCCGAGAAGCGTGGAGACGTGGATTGGCGCAAGGTTCAAGAAGTCCACGATAGCTTTAAGTACAACAATTCGAGTTTGGGTGGTGGCGCGGCGTTGGTTATCGCCATCATTGTCACTTATTTCACATGGGGAGCGGGTGCGGGGCTCGTGGGCGCTGCGTCTACAACCACGACGGGGCTCGCCGCGAATTCCGTATATACCGCCGTGGCCATCAAAGGTGCGACAAGCACCATCAACAACAAAGGAAACTTAGGTGCCATCGCCAAGGATGTGACCTCTGGTGACAGCCTTAAAGGCTATGCAATTGCGGGTCTAAGTGGCGCGATTGCGAAATTTGCCGGAGTCACGGGAGAGCTGACTGCATCAGACCTCGGGAGACAATTGGCGGTCAATTCAGCGCTTAGAACTGTAGCCAATGGGGGCAGTTTTACTAGCAATATGGGTCAAGCTGCTATTGATCTGACTGCCAGTCTTCTTTCTGGAATGATTTACGAGCGCGTGGGTACGGAACTCAGTGGTTCTAACTTGTCCACAAAAGTAGCGGTACATGCGATTGTTGGAGGATTGATTGCAGAGGCGGCAGGAGGGAATTTCGCTTCTGGTGCTATTGCAGCGGGTGCAAACAAGGCACTTATTCAGACGTTTGGCGCAGAGATGTTTCCTGGCGACGCCCACGATCGCCTGCTGGCGATGACGTCCCAATTGATCGGTATGACTGCAGCAGCAGGTGTCGGTGGGAGCGCAAAGGAGCAAGATGTAGCGGCTTGGGTCGCCCAGCAGGGTACCGTTTACAATTACTTGGAGCAGTCGGACGTTAAAGCTTTTGCTTCAGGAATGAAGGGCTGTGGTGGTGATGAGGCATGTCAGAAGGATAAGTGGGAGAACGAGAGATTTAACGAGGAAAGCCTGTACAAAACTCAGTACGCAATGAGTATCAGTAGCTCATTTCTTGCAAAAGACAAACTGCCTGGAATCATTGTCGCGTTGGATGACCTGATGGCGATGCAATGTCAGACGCAGGTTTGCGAAGGCTATAAAACGGAACTGATAGACCGCTCTGTAGCTGCCGCCGAGCATCTAGCTAATCAGATTGCAGATTGGGGGCCTTCAATGGATCGGTTGGCCTTGATTGGTGGAGGAGCGGCCGGAGGCGGCCGAATCGAATCTAGGCCTCGTTTGCCAGGGGAGACAACCCCAACGGGGTTGGCTCAGCTGGAAAAAGCGATAAGGTATTTACAGGATGTGAAAAAAACTGCTTCATTTAATGACATTAAAACAGTATTAACATCTGCGCAGACTCCCTACAAAGGAACTACAGTTATCGGCCATGCATTGTCAAAGCATGCCGGAAGAAGCCCCGAAATCTGGGGGAAAACGACAGGCTCAATGGCCACCTGGAATGAGCAAGCTATGAAGCAGCTACGTGAAATAATACGCGCCCCAGGCGAGTTCAAACATGTAACGACGGAAAAAGGCATTCCATTCGTGGAGAAGCGTCTAGGTGATGGCCGAGGAGTACGATTGAATTTGGATGGGACTTTTAAAGGGTTTATTGATTAATTATATGAAAGAATCATACGAAGTCATTATGAGTTGCGTAGCAGAAGAAGATCTTTTTGCTCTTCTGAAAGATTTAGAAAGTCATTCTTTGCGAGTTACCGAAGTGGTTTCATCAGAAGCTATCGGCGGCAAAGGTGGATTAGGGTTCAATGAGAGACTGATTGATGAGTTTCGCGGATTTAGTGGTGACTTGTGTATTGCTGCTAGACTTTATGGGTTTGACTTGATTTCGGTGGAGGACGAGTTTTTTTTGTTGGTTAGAGTTGTAAAATATAATGGCAATGTCGATGTGGAGTTATTTTTTGATGATGTTTGTATTTCCAATATTGATGAGGTGATGTTTTTGCTTCAAAGGTATATTCAAAAAGTCTGCGGAGATGTTCGTATGGCAGAGTTCTACGGTGGCATAGAACCCGCTCATGATTTAAGTACGCGGTTTTTTACAAATGGAGTGTTAGGCCCGTTGGCGTTATCAAAAAGACCTTAATGATTAAGGAAAAAGGGGCGGATTTATTTGATTTTCATAGGGTGTTTGTGTCTGGGGGGGCGTGAATTTATTTAGTTGTGATGTGTTTTTTGTTGGGTTCATATATGGTTTTTGTTTGACATATTAGAACTGGCTCTTTAATAAATTGGCTTTTGTTTTTTACATCTTGGGCTCTGAGCTTAGCCAGATCGGGCGGCTCTACGCCGCCCGAATTTATTTATATGTCTTGCGAAATCAACCTTCGCCCAATCACATCCATGAGATCGCAACCATCACGCAATGGAATGGCCAGTAACAGCGCAAAGTCGTGAAGGACAATCGCATCACTGCTGATTTCCTCGCGAAATGCCAGGTTTTCCAGAAACTGAGTTACTGCACGAATGCGGTAAGGGGAAAAATGGGGTCAGACCACTATTCTTCTGGCGGAGCACTAAACGTGGTCTGACCCCAATTTTCTTGTTTATGGGACCATCGGGTAAGGCTGCTAATTTTCAGAGCACGTTCCAGGTTCTTGATGATGGAAGTCGTAAACTCAGCACAGTCATACCGCTTCACTGAGGAGGTCGTAATGAAATTTCCAAGCACAGATGATTTTTTGGAAGAGTTCGGTATCCAGCCTATTGAGGTTGATCCAAACTTGGCGCTATGTCGTTATATCCAGAAGTCTAAAAATAGCGAACTTGAGGTTGATGTTTCTTTTAGTGCTGTGATGAAGTCATTCCAAGTCGTGCTTAGGCTTTCCACTCAAGAGCTAGCAGTTATTTCGTCCGAGAGCGTCAAGTCTATTGAGTTAGTGCGAGATGAGTCTGGGGCTGGGATTCATGTTGTCTTTGATATGTCTGAATCACTGTCAGAGGCGAGGGTGATATTCGAACCTGAGGTGAGTTGCCGATGGTGGACGTTACACAAAGTATAAGAATGAAATAGGAGGGGATTGGTAAAAAGAAAAATGGGGTCAGACTACTATTCTTCTGACGGAGCACTAAACGTGGTGCTGACCTCTATTTTTCTGCAGAGTGCATCAAAGGGCGGTGTTAGGTAATGAACTCTCCTAGACTTATGGTTGCCTGGCTGTTAACAGTGCTCGGGAAGAAATTACTGTCAGTAAATGCTCTATTCCATGTTTTCTCTTTCGAGAGGGATTCTGCCCCTCAAGAGGTTGGCCTTCTATTTGAAAGTTCTGAAATTGGGAAGCTCTATGGCGGGCCTGATGGTGCGTCTATCTGTTTTTCTTTGAATCCGATTTCAAACTGCGATCTAGGTGAATACGGTAGGCAAGATATTTTTAATATTTCTGGTGAGCTTTATTTCTCCAATGTTGTAGGAAGAAGGTTAGTGTCGGCATCGCTTGTGCAGTCCTTAGCAGAAGACGTAGGGAAAATGGGGTCAGACCACTATTCTTCCGGCGAGGGCCCAACGGGGAAGTAATCGCTAAGGGAGAAATGGGGTCAGACCACTATTCTTCTGGTGGAGCATTAAACGTGGTCTGCCCCCTATTTTTTCAAAGAAATTTTTCAGGTGAGGTTGTTGTTCCTCGGAGTGCACTTAAGTGAAATTAAATATCGACTTCCCTGAAAACATGATCACGGATGAATTACTCAGGCAGGAACGAATACCCTGCTTTTGCAAGGTTTCAAAAGAATTTGAGATTTCGTTTTCGGATACTGTTCCTGAGTCATCGGGGGTGGTATCAGAATGGGATCGTAGAGAGCTGGAGTTAAGAGCCGTCGCAGGGGCGGGCGGTCGATATACGCATTTTGCTAATGGTTTGATTACATTGCAGAAGATTAATGAAGGCATTTACAAGATCCTTGATCTTGAGATGTTTTATAGAAGTTACGGCTGGTGCGCTGTCTTACGTGGTGGGGAGTATGCGCCTCCCGGAAATTTTTGGGATGAAGAGTAAAGACTTTCTGATGAATGCTAGGCTAGGGATTCAATTGCATGAACGGATTCTCCTAGTCGAATTTCGAATCCAATCATTGATATGGCTTAACTGACATTGGAAAAGGGGACGGATTTATTTCTCACCCATCTGCTAGGCTGTGATTTTCTAAAGAAAAATGGGGTCAGACCCTGAGGGGAGAAATGAGGAGAAATGGGGTCAGACCTTTATTCTTATGGCGGAGCATTAAACGTGATCTGACCCCTATTTTTCACTTAATAAGAAGGGCGGCGAGCATCTCCCAGCGATCAAGAACATTGAAATTCTAGATAAGAAGTGGGAGGTCTTATGGGTAGCTCCTGGTTTGATGAAAACGTAAAACCACTTTTGACGGGGTTTTCTCTAGAGTACTCAGCATTTGCTGATGGAGATTTTGGTGACCTTAAAAGGATAGAGCTGGAAAAACGAAAAGGGGACAGATTTATTTAAATAACGAAGAACTTGCTTTTGCACTCTCTTGTCAGGTCGCCAAACCTGTTCGCCATATGGGCGACGGGCCGGACTACAAGCCCCGCGCCCACCACCCCACAATGCATCA
>NZ_VBVZ01000408.1 GCF_005863185.1 Pseudomonas edaphica | reverse complement strand
CCGTATGTGGCGATCAAGGGCACGTACCTGGTGGCGGCTGATTCGGCGCTGACCCAGGTGGCGCAACTGGATGCGCCGGGCAAGCGTATCGCCGTGGGACAGGGCGCGGCCTACGACCTGTACCTGAGCCGAACCGTGCAGCACGCCGAACTGGTGCGTGCGCCCACTTCTGCGGCGGCGGTGGACTGGTTTATCGAGCAAGGCCTGGATGCGGCGGCGGGGGTGCGGGATTTTCTGCAAACCCGTGTGTCTGCGCACTGGCGCCTGCTTGACGATAACTTCATGACCATTCACCAGGCCATGGCCGTTCCAGTGGCGCATGCAGCCGCTGCTGCGTTCGTCAAATCCTTTGTCGAACGGCAGAAAGCCAAGGGTGGAGTCAAGCGCGGTTTGCTGGACAGTGGGCAGAGTGCGGACTTACAGGCGTCGTAGGAACGACTTGACGATGTGGCGGGTGGCGTCGGTGGTGTCCAGTTCGTCCATGGCGCCGTAAGCGTGCCACCGGCAGTCAATGATCTCGTTGCAAGGGCGCGCCTCGCTGATGTTCACCACCGAGGCCTCGAACACGTGGTGCACGGTGTCGCGGGCCTTCAGCTCCTGCAAGTACAACAAACCATCCACATTCAACCCGGTTTCTTCTTCCAGCTCGCGTGCGGCGGCGCCGACCGGGCGCTCGTCACGCTCGACCTTGCCGCCCGGCAAGGCCCATTTCGAGCGGGCCTTGCGCACGAAGAGGATATGCCCCTGGTGTTCACAAATTACGGTTGCACGGATTTTCAATGTCTACACCTGCCTGGCCCAATGACTGTCATGAAAGTGTAATGCAATTGTCATGCTGATTCAGGCTGGCATGCACCAGCGGTGATGTGGATACTGCCCCCTTGATGAAAACGGACGAGGACAACTGATGAATACCGTACGTTGGGGCATGATTGGCTGTGGCAGCGTCACTGAACTCAAGAGTGGACCCGCCTTCTACAAAGCGCCAGGTTCGGCGCTGGTGGCCGTGATGGGGCGCCGTGAAGAAGCTGTGCGTGATTATGCGGCACGCCACGGCATTGCCCGTTTCTATACCGACGCCCAGGCCTTGATCGACGACCCCGAAGTGGACGCGGTGTACATCGCCACACCGCCCGACAGCCACCTCGAATACAGTCTGATGGTGGCGGCAGCCGGCAAGCATTGCTGCGTCGAAAAGCCCATGTCGCTGAATGCCGAGCAGAGCGCCTTGATGCAGCGCACCTTCGAGCGGGCCGGGCTGCACTTATTTGTTTCCTACTACCGCCGTTCGTTGCCGCGCTTCCAGCAAGTACGCGACTGGCTGCAGGCAGGGCGCATTGGCGAGTTGCGCCACGTGACCTGGAGCCTGTGCAAGCCACCGGCGGCCGCCGATGCCAGCGCTGCCAACTGGCGCACCGACCCGACTATTGCCGGCGGCGGCTACTTTGCCGACCTGGCGAGCCATGGGTTTGATTTGTTCCAGTACCTGGCCGGCGATATCGTCGAGGTCACCGGGTTTACCGCGCGCCAGGCCGGCAATTATGTGGCTGAAGATGCGGTAACGGCTTGCTGGACTTTCGCGAATGGCGCGCTGGGCATGGGTTGCTGGAACTTTGTCGCAGACCGGCGCGAAGACCGCGTGGAGCTGATCGGCAGCCGCGGCCGCATCACCTTTGCCGTGTTTGAAGACCAGCCGTTACGCCTGGAAGGTGAGGTGAATGAGGTGCTGGAAATACCCTGCCATGAACATATCCAGTGGCATCACGTACTGGCCATGAATGCGCATATTTGTGGCGAAGCCGAACATCCGTCACTGGCGATCGAGGCGCTGAAGACCGACCGGATCCTCGATAAGGTGTTACTCCGTAACCCTAATTTGCCGGGTTAATGGGGATATACCTGTTTTTTCTCTCAGGAATAGGCAAATGAAATATTGGATGCTGTTGTGGCTGTTACTGGCCACCAATGTGCTGGCGGCCCCACGTAGCCAAGGGACGCCTGGGGAGTTTGATTTTTATGTGTTGTCGCTGTCATGGTCGCCGACGTTCTGCCTGACGCACCCTGGCAACGAGCAATGCACGGGCAAGGGCTACGGGTTTGTGTTGCACGGGCTTTGGCCGCAGTACGCCAAGGGCGGCTGGCCCGCGTCGTGCGATACGCAATCGCGATTGTCGGCGGCGGACCTGGCCAAAGGTGCGCTGATCTTCCCCACGCAGGCGTTGCTCAAGCACGAGTGGGCCAAACACGGCACCTGCAGCGGGCTGGACGCTTCGCGTTACCTGGAGGCCACCGATACGGCCTTGGCCAACGTGCAGATTCCGCAGCAGTTGCAGCCGTTCAATGTGCCCAATTACATGGATGCACAAGCGATCGAGAGCCTGTTCCGCCAGAGCAACCCGGCCATGGGCAACCATGGCATGGCGGTCATTTGCAAAGGCAAGGTGCTGTCTGAAGTACGCGTGTGCCTGAGCAAAGAGCTGCGTTTTGCCGGCTGCCCCCGCAGTGTTAAGAGCCAATGCAGGGGCGGTGATATCCGCATTCCGGTTCAGCGTTGATCAACTGTCGGGGTGCAAGGCGATGGCGCCAACCGCCGTTGCACTCGACGCGCCGGCGCGATCCGCCAGGTAACGCGCCGGCGGCTGGCCCACGGCTTTACGGAACATGGTGATAAAGCCGCTGGCGTTCTCGTAACCCAGGTCCAGCGCTACCCGTTGCACGCTTTCACCCTTGGCCAGGCGTTGCAGTGACAGAATCACATGTAACTGCCGGCGCCAGCGGCCGAAACTCAAACCCAGCTCCTCCAGCAGCAGGCGCGTCATGCTGCGCTCGCTCATGCCGATGCGCTGTGCCCATTGTTCGAGCGTGGACTTGTCGCTGGGGTCTGCCAGCAAACTGTCGGCAAGGCGCCGCAGTCGCAGGTCCTGGGGCATGGGCAGGTGCAAGTCTTCAATGGGGGCTTGGGCCAGTTCGTCCAACAATGTGTTGATCAAGCGTCCCTGCGCACCGTTTTCCTCGTACAAGTGCGGAAAACTCACCGCCTTGCTGATCAACTCATGCAACAGCCCGGACACGGCTAACGTGCAGCCTTGGGTGGGCAGAGCGCCGGCGGCGTCCGGGTCGATCAGCAGGCAATACACCTCAGCCTCCCCGGCACCCCGCGCGGCATGGGCCAGGCCGCCGGGAATCCAGAGTGCGCACTGGGGCGGCACGATCCAGATGCCGGCCTCGATCTGGCAATGAATCACCCCGCGCAGGGTGTACATCAACTGGCCTTTGCGGTGCGAGTGCGGCGTATGTTCCCAACGCTCGGACGTGCTGGTGGCGCCTACGGCGACCACTGCGCGCGGGATCAGGTCGGCGTCCCTGGACCGGGACAGGTCGCGTTCTTCAAGGCGGTGGCGTTGCATGGCGGATTCGCTATTTGGCCGAATTGCGAAATATTCTGGCTATTCTGTGCAATGCCGTCCAGTCGCAAGATCTCTATAGTGAGAGCCACTCTCATTCAGGAGCTTTGCCATGCGACTCGACAGTTCAACCTTTCCCGTGGTGAAAATCGTGTTTGACGCGCCTAACGAAGGCGGCCCCGAGGATGCTTTTGCGGTGTTCGAAAGCCTGTTGGCTCGCCAGCAAGCGTTTGTGCTGCTGCACGAAAAAGCCGTCGACGAAAACAACCACGAGCACTCTCACGAGGAGCGCAAACACGCCTCGATCTGGATGAAAAAAAACAAACAGGCGTTGCGCACTTACGTCAAAGGCATGATCCAGGTGGAACCCAGCGCCGCGCAACGCCTGGCCCTCAAGCCATTTGCGCTGATGTTCGGCAAGGCCTGGGGCTACCCGCTGCTGGTGGTGGAATCCAGGGAGCGCGCCTGGGCGCTGGCGCGGGATGTACTCGATGAGCAGGTGTCGGATGTGGCGCATTTTTGAAGTGCCCGATCGTTGCGCTATCGTTCCCATGCTCCGCGTGGGCATGCATCCTGTGACGCTCCGCGTCACGACTTCAGGTGCGGGACGCGGAGCGTCCGAGGCGGCATTCCCACATTGGTTGAATGGTGTGCTTGCGGACGCATTAAAGTATCCTCCGCGCCCCGCTTATCACTGATTCAATAAGAATGACCGGACAAGACATGCAGGCACTGCTGGAATCGATCCTGAGCGAAGTTCGCCCCCTGATCGGCCAGGGTAAAGTCGCCGACTACATTCCCGCACTCGCCGATGTACCTGCCAATCAGCTTGGCATCGCCGTGTACGGCAACGATGGCTCGGCCTATTGCGCAGGCGATGCCGACACGCTGTTCTCGGTACAGAGCATCTCCAAGGTGTTCAGCCTGGTGCAGGCCATCGACCATGGCGGCGAAACCATCTGGGAGCGCCTGGGCCACGAGCCTTCGGGCAACCGTTCAATTCCATGGTGCAGCTGGAGTTCGAACGCGGCCGCCCGCGCAATCCCTTCATCAATGCCGGCGCCCTGGTGATCTGCGACATCAACCAGTCACGCTTCGCCGTGCCGATTTTGTCGATGCGTGACTTTGTGCGGCGCCTGTCGGGTAACCCGCAAATCCTGGTCAACAGCGTCGTCGCCGACTCCGAGGCCCAGCACGGCGCGCGCAACGCGGCCATGGCCTATTTGATGAAGTCCTTCGGCAACTTCCACAACGACGTCGACGCGGTGCTGCACAGTTACTTCAACTACTGCGCGCTGCAAATGAGCTGCCTGGATTTGGCCCGGGCATTCAGCTTCCTGGCCAACGAGGGCGTAAGTGCCCACAGTGGCGAGCAGATTTTGACCGCGCGCCAGACCAAGCAGGTCAACTCGATCATGGCCACCAGCGGGCTGTATGACGAGGCGGGCAACTTTGCCTACCGTGTGGGTTTGCCGGGCAAGAGTGGCGTCGGCGGCGGAATTGTCGCCGTGGTGCCGGGGCAGTTTACGGTGTGCGTGTGGTCGCCGGAATTGAATGCGGCGGGGAACTCGCTGGCGGGGATGAAGGCGTTGGAGTTGCTGAGCGAGCGGATTGGGTGGTCGGTGTTTTGAGTGCCTGGGGATTCACGCTGATGCATGAATCCCCTTGCTGATCAGGACCTGTGAGGCTTCACGAACAGATCAAGCATCAAAAACAATGCCCCGGCTGTAATTGCGATATCGGCAATATTGAACACGCCGGTATGTGTTGGCCCCACGTTCAGCACCATGTAATCCACGACATGCCCGTCGCGAAACACACGGTCGATCAAGTTGGCGATACCGCCCAAGGCAATCGCGTAAAGCGGCAAGACTTTACGCAGCGGCTGGCTCCAGTTGGAAAGCGACCACCACATGGCCCACGTCACCACGACGGCTACGCCAACGATAAAGATCAGCTGTTTGACCTGCGGCGGCAATGCGGCGCCCAGGCTGAGGAAGGCGCCTGGGTTGAGGCTCAGTTCCAGCGCAAGGTTGAGAGGGCTGGAGCCAATTTTGAAGCTGCTGGCTTGCAGCGAAACCAGGGCCAGCAGTTTGACTAGCTGGTCCACGGCAATAAAGGCAATGCCGGCGAGGAGGGCGAAGGTGCGGCTTCGTAGAAGGGGCGAGGTACTCAAGCGGTAACTTCCGGTTCCGGTCTGCCGA
>NZ_VBVZ01000407.1 GCF_005863185.1 Pseudomonas edaphica | reverse complement strand
CGCCTGGCCTACATGCTTGAAGACAGCGGCGTGAAGCTGCTGCTGACTCAAGCGCATCTGCTCGAACACCTGCCGATCCCGCAGGGATTGGAAACCCTGGTGCTGGGCGAGTCCGTTGGCGACGGCTACAGCGCCGCAAACCCGGATATCGCGCTGGACGGCGAAAACCTCGCCTACGTGATCTACACCTCCGGCTCCACCGGCCAACCCAAAGGCGCCGGCAACCGCCATTCAGCGCTGCTCAATCGCCTGCAATGGATGCAGGAGGCCTATGGCCTGGGCGCCAGCGACAGCGTGCTGCAAAAGACCCCGTTCAGCTTCGACGTGTCGGTGTGGGAGTTCTTCTGGCCACTGATAACCGGCGCGCGCCTGGTCGTTGCAGCACCGGGCTATCACCGTGATCCGGCCCGGCTGGTCAGCCTGATCACCGCCGAACAGATCACCACGCTGCACTTTGTGCCCTCGATGTTGCAGGCGTTCCTGCAAGACCCGGCGGTTTCGACCTGCCACAGCGTGCAGCGCATCGTGTGCAGCGGCGAGGCGCTGCCGGTGGATGCGCAACAGCAAGTCCTGGCCAAGCTGCCGCAAGCCGGGCTGTATAACCTTTACGGTCCGACCGAAGCCGCCATCGACGTGACCCACTGGACCTGTGTCGATGAAGGGCGTGACGCCGTGCCGATTGGTCGCCCGATTGCCAATCTGGGCTGCTACATCCTCGACAGCCATTTCGAACCGGTACCGATTGGCGTGCTGGGCGAGCTTTACCTGGGCGGCGTCGGTCTGGCCCGTGGTTATCACCGACGTCCTGCATTGACCGCCGAGCGTTTTATCGCCCATCCCTTTGTCAGCGGTGAGCGTCTGTACCGCAGCGGCGACCTGGCGCGGTATCGCGCAGACGGCGTGATTGAATATGCCGGGCGTGCCGATCATCAGGTCAAGTTGCGTGGCCTGCGTATCGAATTGGGCGAAATCGAAGCGCGTTTGCTGGAACACGATTACGTCCGCGAAGCGGCCGTGTTGGCACCGGACAGTCAATACCTGGTGGGCTACCTGGTGCTGCAAAACGCAGCGGATGATTGGCGCGATGTGCTCGGCGCTCATCTGGCCGAAACCCTGCCGGATTACATGGTGCCCGCACAATGGATGCTGCTGGAGCAGATGCCGCTGAGCCCCAACGGCAAGCTTGACCGCAAGGCGCTGCCAAAGCCCGAAGCCACGCAGCAATATGAAGCCCCGCAAAGCGCGCTGGAGCAGCAGATCGCCGCCATCTGGGCCGACGTGCTGGGCATCGAGCAGGTGGGGTTGAATGACAATTTCTTTGAGCGCGGCGGTGACTCGATCATCTCGATTCAGGTGGTCAGTCGCGCACGTGCCGCCGGTATTCATTTCACCGCCAAGGCGTTGTTCCAGCATCAAACCGTGCGCAGCCTCGCGCGGGTGGCGCAGTTGCAAACCGCGCGGGTGATCGACCAAGGTTCGGTGCAGGGTGAGACGCCGTTGCTGCCGTTCCAGCAGTTGTTCTTCGAGATGCAACTGCCGGACCCGCATCACTGGAACCAGTCCTTCTTGCTGACGCCACGCCAAGCGCTTCAGGGCGATCGTCTGGAAGCCGCGTTGCAGGGCCTGATTGCTCACCACGATGTGCTGCGTTTGCGCTTCAGCCAGCACCTTGAGGGTTGGCAAGCCGAGCATGCTGCGGCTGGCACACAGGTACTGTGGCAAGCCAAGGTGGCAGATGCCAGCGAGTTGACCGCGCTCTGCGAAAAAGCCCAGCGCAGTCTCGACCTGCAACAGGGGCCATTGCTGCGTGCGGTACTGGTCGAGCTGGCAGACGGTTCCCAGCGCCTGTTGCTGGTAATGCACCACTTGGTGGTGGACGGCGTGTCCTGGCGGGTGTTCCTTGAAGACCTGCAAGCGCTGTATCGCGAACAAAAATTGCCGGCCAAGACCTCTTCATTCAAAGCCTGGGCCGAGCGCTTGCAAGCCCACGCCCGTAGCGCTGCGATGGCGTCCGAGCAAGCCTTTTGGCTGCAACAGCTGCAAGGTGCGGCCACCGACTTGCCGTGCCGTGACCCGCAAGGCGCGCGTCCCGGGCGACTGGCCGAGACTGTGGTCAGCCAACTGGATGCCGAACGCACCCGGCAATTGCTGCAACAGGCGCCGACGGCCTACCGCACTCAGATCAACGACCTGCTGCTCACGGCCCTGGCGCGGGTGATCTGCCAGTGGACGGGCCACGCCTCGAGCCTGATCCAGCTGGAGGGCCATGGCCGTGAAGACCTGTTTGACGACATTGACCTGACGCGCACCCTGGGCTGGTTCACCAGCCTGTTTCCGGTGCGCCTGACCCCCGACGTGTCGCTGGCGGTTTCGATCAAACAGATCAAGGAGCAATTGCGCAGCGTGCCGCATAAAGGCTTGGGTTTTGGCGCTTTGCGTTACCTGGGCGATGACGCCACACGTGAGGCGTTCAGTGCTTTGCCAGCGCCGCGCATCACCTTCAACTACCTGGGCCAGGTTGACGGCAGTTTCGACCAACCGGACACCCTGTTCGCGCCCGCCGCAGAAAGTGCCGGTGCCGAACAAAGCCCGGATGCGCCGCTGGGTAACTGGCTGACGCTCAACGGCCAAGTCTATGGCGGCGAACTGCAACTGGGCTGGACGTTCAGCCCGCTGATGTTCGACCCCGCGGTGATCGAAACGCTGAGCGCGGCCTACACCCGCGAACTCAACGCGCTGATAGAACATTGCTGCACGCCCGGCAATGGCGGTGTGACCGCCTCGGATTTCCCGTTATCGCGCTTGAACCAATCGCAGCTGGAGTCGTTGCCGCTGGCGTTCGATGCCGTAGAAGACATCTACACCTTGTCGCCCATGCAGCAAGGCATGCTCTTTCACACCCTCTATGAGCAGACGGCGGGCGACTACATCAACCAGATTCGCGTGACGGCGCAAGGCCTGGATGTGGCGCGCTTCCAGCACGCCTGGGATGCCACGGTGCAGGCCCATGATGTGCTGCGCAGCGGGTTCTTCTGGGAAGGCCAGCTGGAATGGCCATGCCAGGTGGTATACCGCGAAGCGCGGCTGCCGATTCAGGTTCTGGACTGGCGCGCCATGCCGGAGCGCGAACTGGAACTGCACAACCTGCAACAGGCCCAGCGCCGCCAGGGTTTTGACCTGGCCAAGGCGCCACTGGTGCGTCTGGTACTGGTGCGCACCGATGAGCAGTGCTACGAGTTGATCTACACCAGCCATCACATCCTGATGGACGGCTGGAGCAATTCGCGGCTGTTCGGCGAAGTGCTGCAACGCTATGCCGCTGTGGCAGTGCCGGAAGCGGCCGGGCGCTATCGCGATTACATCGGTTGGCTGCAACAGCGTGATGCCGCTGCGACCGAAGCCTTCTGGCGTGAGCAATTGAGTGCATTGCAAACCCCGACACGGCTGGGCAGCAGTCAACCGATGGCGGTGCAAGGGCATGGCGAGTATCAACTGGCGCTTGATCGCACACTCACGACTCAACTTGAGTCGTTCGCCCGAAGCCACAAAGTCACGCTCAATACTTTGATCCAGGCGGCGTGGCTGATTCTGTTGCAGCGTCACAGCGGCCAGGCGGTAGTGGCCTTCGGTGCTACCGTGGCCGGTCGCCCGGCGGAGCTTGCGGGCGTTGAGCAGCAGATCGGTCTGTTCATCAATACCTTGCCGGTGATCTGCGCGGTCGAGGGGCAGGTGTCAGTGGCCGACTGGTTGCAAGCCGTGCAGGCGCAAAACCTGGCCTTGCGTGAGCATGAACACACTGGCCTGTATGACATTCAGCGCTGGGCCGGGCAGGGCGGTGAAGCCTTGTTCGACAATATCCTGGTGTTCGAAAACTACCCGGTGTCCAAAGCCCTGGCGCAAAGCGGCGGCAGCGGCATTCGGTTTGGCGAGCCCCATGCCCATGAACAAACCAACTTCCCGCTGACGGTGCTGGTGGATCTGGGCGAAACGCTGTCGGTGCAGTTCAGCTTTGCCCGCGCGCATTTCCACGAAAATACGGTGCAAGGTTACGGCCGGCATCTGGTCAACCTGCTGCAAGCGATGCTTGAGGGCGGGCAGCAACGCCTGGGTGAGCTGGCGATGCTCGACGCCACTGAGCGCCAACAGGTGATTGAGGACTGGAACGCCACATCCCGCGATTACCCGTTGCAGCAAACGGTGCAGCAACTGATTGAGGCGCAGGTTGCGCTCACGCCAGAGGCACCGGCACTGGTGTTTGGCGAGCAGCGCTTGAATTACGCCGAGCTCAACCGCCGCGCCAATCGCCTGGCCCATCGTCTGATCGAGGCGGGCGTGGGGCCGGACACGCTGGTGGGGCTGGCGGTGGAGCGCTCCATCGAGATGGTGGTCGGCCTGCTGGCGGTGCTCAAGGCTGGTGGCGCATACGTGCCGCTGGACCCGGAGTATCCGCGTGAGCGCCTGGCCTACATGCTTGAGGACAGTGGCGTGAAGCTGCTGCTGACTCAAGCGCATCTGCGTGAGCAGTTGTCGATTCCACATGGCCTGGAAACGCTGGTACTTGGCGAGACTGGATTCGAAGACTTTAGCGCAGAGAATCCGGGTATTGCTCTGGACGGCGAAAACCTCGCCTACGTGATCTACACCTCCGGTTCCACCGGCCAGCCCAAAGGCGCCGGCAATCGTCATGCGGCCCTGACCAACCGCCTGCAATGGATGCAGGAAGCCTACGGCCTGGATGTCAGCGACAGCGTGCTGCAAAAGACCCCGTTCAGCTTTGATGTGTCGGTGTGGGAGTTCTTCTGGCCACTGATGACCGGCGCACGCCTGGTCGTTGCTGCGCCCGGCGATCACCGTGATCCGGCCAGGCTGGTCAGCCTGATCAATGCCGAACAGGTCACCACGCTGCACTTTGTACCCTCGATGTTGCAGGCATTCCTGCAAGACCCGACCGTCGCGACCTGCCACACCTTGCACCGCATTGTGTGCAGCGGCGAGGCGTTGCCGGTGGATGCGCAACAGCAGGTCTTCGCCAAACTACCGCAAGCCGGGTTGTATAACCTTTACGGTCCGACCGAGGCCGCCATCGACGTGACCCACTGGACCTGCATCAATGAAGGTCGCGATGCGGTGCCGATTGGTCGCCCGATTGCCAACCTGGGCTGCTACATCCTCGACGGTAACTTTGAGCCGGCGCCGGTGGGCGTGTTGGGCGAGCTGTACCTGGGCGGTGTCGGCCTGGCCCGGGGTTACCATCGCCGCCCGGCATTGACCGCCGAGCGCTTCATTGCCAACCCCTTTATCGACGGTGAGCGCCTGTATCGCACCGGCGACCTGGCGCGCTATCGCGACGACGGCGTGATCGAGTACGCCGGGCGTATCGACCATCAAGTCAAGTTGCGTGGCTTGCGTATCGAGTTGGGTGAAATCGAAGCGCGCCTGCTCGAACACGAGTGGGTGCGTGAAGCCGCGGTGCTGGCCGTCGACGGCAAATACCTGGTGGGCTACCTGGTGTTGCAAAACGCCGCCGACGACTGGCGCGACGTGTTGAGCGCGCACTTGGCCCAACACCTGCCGGACTACATGGTGCCCGCGCTATGGATGCTGCTGGAACAGATGCCC
>NZ_VBVZ01000406.1 GCF_005863185.1 Pseudomonas edaphica | reverse complement strand
ACGATGCGGCGGGTCAGGCGGATCGCGTCGGCGGCCACGCGCAAATCTTCGGGATGGCTGAGGTAGTTGGGCCGTATCAGGGGTGCATCCGCCGGGTTGGCGGAGCGAATATCAATGCGGCCACGGCTTTGCGGGCGCAGGTCGCACACCGACGCGGTGAATGCCGGGAAGGCATGCAACGGCTCGCCAAAACGCTCCAGTGACAGCGGCTGCACGTGGTATTCAAGATTGGCCGTAGTCTGTTCCGGGCCGGAGCGGGCGAAGGCGCCAAGCTGGCTGGGCGCCATGGACAACGGGCCGCTGCGGTCATACAGGTAGCGCAGGCCCATGCCCATTTTGCCCAACAGGGTGCCGGCGATCTGGTTCAAGGTGCGTGCGTTTTCCAGCTTGTAGATCAGCCGCAGTTGCAGGTGATCCTGCAGGTTGCCACCGACACCCGGCAGTTCATGCAGCACGTTGATGCCCAATGGCTTGAGCACAGTGGACGGGCCAATCCCTGAGCGTTGCAGGATGCCCGGCGAGCCGACAGAACCGGCGCACAGGACGATTTCCTTGCGTGCTTTCCAGCTTGATTGCTGGCCATGCTGGCGCCCGACCACGGCCGAAGCGCGACCGTTTTCCAGCACTACACGGTCGACTTCCACTTCGGTCAGCACGGTGAGGTTGGGGCGCTGGCGGATCGGCTTGAGAAACGCCTTCGCCGCGTTCCAGCGCACCCCGGCCTTTTGGTTGACCTGGAAGTAGCCGCAACCTTCATTGTCGCCCTGGTTGAAATCGCTGATCGGCGCGATACCACTCTGCGCCGCCGCATCGCGAAAGGCATCGAGGATCGGCCAGTGCAGGCGCTGTTGCTCCACGCGCCATTCACCGCCGTCGCTGTGAAATTCCGAGCCGCCGGCAAAATGGTTTTCGCTCTGTTTGAACAGTGGCAGCACGTCTTTCCAGGCCCAGCCGGGGTTGCCTGCGGCGGCCCAGCCGTCGTAATCCTGGGCTTGGCCGCGCATATAGATCATGCCGTTGATGGACGAGCAGCCGCCCAGCACTTTGCCGCGTGGGTAACTCAGTGCACGGCCCTGCAGGCCTTCCTGGGCTTCGGTCTTGAAGCACCAGTCGGTGCGCGGGTTGCCGATGCAGAACAGGTAGCCGACGGGGATGTGGATCCAGGGGTAATTGTCGCGGCCACCGGCTTCGAGTAGCAGCACGCGGTGGGCGGGGTTGGCGGACAATCGATTAGCCAGCAGGCAGCCTGCGGGGCCGGCGCCTACGACGATGTAATCGTATTCAGCAGTTGCAATGGGCATCTGAGGTCTCGCTTGTTTTTCTTATTGGGCCCATCCTAGTTGTTAGTTTTCGTCTTAAAAATGTTAGTTTTTACCCAGCTGCTGTGCGTTTTTAAACAGCGGCACTTAAACCTCGAAGCAACGTTATGCCTGTGGCGAGCGAGCTTGCCACAGTAAGCGCCAGTCACAGGTGCCGGGCCAGGCATTAGAAGGTACATTTGTCCAAGGGAGGCGACATGTTCGACTGGAATGACCTGCGGTTTTTTCTTGAGTTGCAACGCAGCGGCCGCCTGCTCACCGCTGCACAGCGCCTGAAAACCACGCACGCTACCGTGGCCCGGCATATCGAGGCCATCGAGAAAAGCCTCGGCACCGCGCTGTTCGTGCAGCATGCCCAGGGTTACGAACTGACGCCTTCCGGTGAAGCCCTGCTCAAGCACGCCGAGGCCATGGAAAACGTCGCGTTGCTGGCCGAAGACGAACTCACCCATTCCGCTGCGCCGCTGGGCAAGATCCGCCTTGGCGTGGCTGAGGGGTTGGGCGTGATGTTCCTCGCCAGCCGCATGGGCGGGCTGTTCGAGCGTTATCCGGGGCTGGAAGTGGAACTGGTGGCGGTGCCGCGCTTTGTGAGCATTCTCAACCGCGAAGCGGAAATCAGCATCCACCTCGAACGCCCCAGCGTTGACCAACTCGTCACGCGCAAACTCACCGACTACCGCCTGGCGCTCTACGCCAGCCGGGCTTATCTTGAGCGCAACCCGCCGATTGAAAAACGCGAGGACCTCGCCGCCCATGCATGGATCGATTACGTGGATGACCTGCTGTTCAGCCAGGAACTCAAGTTCCTCAGCAGCTTTTGCCGCAACCCCAAAGTGGTGTTCCACAGCACCAGCGTGATTGCTCAACACCAGGCGGCGCGTTCGGGATTGGGCATTGCGGTGCTGCCGTGCTTTATGGCTGCTGGCGACCCGGACCTGGTGCCTTTGCTGCCGGCAGAAAGCATCCAGCGCAGCTACTGGATCAGCTCGCGCCGGGAGCTGCACAAGTCAGTGCGGTTGCGGGTGTTGTGGGATTATGTGGTGGAGTTGTGTGCGCGCGAGCAAAGCTTGCTGTTAGGCGAAACCCACTGAAGAAACCGGATAAAAAAATGTGGGAGCTGGCTTGCCTGCGATGAGTCCCTGTCAGTCAACTTATTTGTTGAATGACACACTGCAATCGCAGGCAAGCCAGCTCCCACATTGGGTTTGTGTTGTGTCAGTGAGGGGTTAGAGCTTCACCACCTGATGCACCTGCTCAGCACACGCCCGCGCCTCGTCAATCATCTTGCCAAACGCTTCACTGGCGACTTCTGCATGGGGCAGCCAGCGTATCTTTTGGCTCAGGCGATAGTGATACTGCAGGCCGTTATCCGTGCGCTTGCCATCCAGATCCAGATCATACCAGGGCGAACGCACCTGGCAGCCGGGGATGGCTTTTTCCATCTGCCCACCGGTCAGCGTGAAACGGTAGTCGTAGGTTTCGGGGTTGCCCAGGTAAAGGTCGGCTTGTTGATCATGGCGACGGTAGTTGATGAAACCATCCCAACGGCCTTTGAGTGACTCGTCGGTGTAGACGTAGTCGTTCGCGAGCTTTTCCAGCGCGCGCTGGTCGTTCATGCTGGCGTTGACGGTGTAGCCGTCGTGCACCACGAAGGCGGTGGGTTGGCGGGTGATTTTACAGTCGCTGATTTCGTTGCCAAAGTTGCCGCAGATGTTCTGGTCGGTGGCGGTGGTGCCTTGCTGGCGGTCGGCGACGCTCATTTGCATCAGCGGCAGGCGGCTGAAGGTGATGGTGGCCTGGGTGGCGCCATTGCCTTGCTTGTCGAAGTGCACTTTTTTGTCCAGGCGCAGGGTGGTTTCCGGGCGTTCCAGCGGGATCTGTTCTTCGCGTACCTGGCCCTGAGCATCATTGACCAGCACCCAGCGGTCTTGAATGTCGGGCATGGTCTGGCCGGGTGCGAACACCGGATTGGTCGGGTCGAGCCACCAGACCTGGCCATCGACTTCGGCACGCACGATGGCGTGGTTCGCTGCATTGGTGCCGGGGATCAACAATGAGAACGCCACGTCGCCACGGCTGACCCAGGCGGTTTCGGCCTTGATGCCGCTGGCCTTGAGCATTGCGGTCAGCAGGATCGCCAGGTCTTTGCAGTCGCCATAACCATGCTGCTCGATTTCCGCCAGGTTGAACGGCACATAGCCGCGCTCGGTGGCGCGCCAGTCGCCCAGGTAGCGGTAGTGATCGTTGATGTGCTGCATCAGCGCTTCGACCTGTTGTGCCGGCGCCAGGTTGCGTGCGGTAGCTACGGCCGCGGCCGCTTGCGCCGGCAGGTTGGCGCCGAGGATCTGGTTGTAACGCTGGGCGAAATCACCGAAATACGCCTGGCGTTCCAGGGCGCTGCCCACTTCCAGGCGCGGGATGCGTTGCAGCGCGGCGCTGGAGGATTCGTTGATGTAATTGAGATAGGTCGGTTTTTTTTGCACCACGTCCAGGGTTTTGCCATTGGCAGATGCCGTTACTTTGAAACCGTCGAACAACTCACTGCGCCACTGGATCGGGCGCTCGGCGGTAAAGCGCGCCTTGACGTGGTCGCGCCGGAATGCGCTGGGGCCAAACATGATTGCGTAGTGAAACTGGGTCACCAACGGTTTGGCGGCGCGACGTTCGCGCACGGTGTAGCGAATTTGCGTGCCTACGCGCAGGTTCGGGAAGGCCAGCGAGGTTTGCTTGTAGCGGCTGAAGCCTTGGTCCGGGTTGGGCGCGGTGCGCGTGTCGATTTGCGCGGCGTCCAGCGCGACCGGCTTGGCGCCTGGTTGGGTGGATTGCGCGCTGATCACTTCAAAGGTGTCGCCTTCGGAGTAATCGAAGTCGATGCGCGAGAGCATTTCGCGGCCGTTGGGCTTGAGGATGGTGTAGTGCTGGGTTGTAGTGCAGTCGGTGCTGGCGTCGCGGTTGAAGTGGCAGTGCAGCTCGGTGTCGCTGGCCAGCGGGGCTTCGGCCATGGGTTGCAGGGCGGCACTGACACCGTGGGAAACCAGCCCCAGGCTCAGGGCAAGCAAGGGGCTGTGAAACGAAAAACGATACAAACGGTGCGAACGGTACATTGGCGCCTCGGGTGACACAGTGGAACAACTACCCGATGGGTAGTGAGAAGGCGCCGGATGATAATGGATCGCAACAAAAAAAGCCAGGATTGTCTGACAATTAATGTGTCTGAAAGGCCCGTTCTAGAGCCTTTTGGTTGATTTTTGTCAGGGTTTTAGCAGTTCAAATTCGGCACTGGCGAGCTTTTCGCCGTTCACCAGCACATGCACCCAGTGCTTGCCTGCGTAATGCTTGCGCGTGGTCAACTCACGAATATGTTGTTCGCGGCGGATGCTCTGATGTTCGCCCGCGCCCAGGGTAAAGGCCTTGAGCTTGAACACTTTCTGCGCGCTATGGCCGGCACTTTTTACGTAGTCGATGGCGTAGTCGACCACCAGCTTCTGCGCGGCGGTGGCGGTGGATTCCAGACTGAACGACAGGTTGATCCGCTCGCCCAGGTTGATCACCGCCGGTGTGACTTTCAGGTGGTGAATGTTTACCTCGGCCTTGGCGCCGGCGCCCATGATCGTGAGTGCGCGGGTATTGCCTTGCTTGATCAGGCTGCGCAAGGCGTGCCGGGCGATCCAGGCCGTGTGCGGGTTGTCCAGGTTCCAGCCTTCGATCAGGCTGAGCACCCAGTCCGGGTGGTCCTTGGTGATGTCGTTGAGGTGGTTGGCCACCGACTTGCGCACATACAGGCTGCTGTCGGCCTTGAGGTTATCCAGGATCGAGGCGCACAGCTGCGGGTTGGCCTGCACCTGGGCCAAGCGAAAGGACCACGGCAGGCGAGGGCGCGAGCCTTCACTGGCGAGGCGACGCACGTGTTCGTTGGCGTCCAGCGACCACTGCTGCATCACGGCCAGGGTACGCTCGAAGTCGTTCAACAAGAACGGGCGAATGGCGAACTCGGCCGAGCCAAACACGGTGAAGTATTTGAGCGCGGCCATGGAGCGCTTGAAGTCACTTTGCCCGTAACTGGCCACGTAGTGCGGCAGAAACAGGCACACAAATGAACTGTTCAGTCGCGGAGCCAGCGCATGCAGCAGCTTGAGGGTTTGCGCGTAATCCAGTGGGATTACCGCATGCAGGCTCTCACTGACCCGCGCCATGCGCTGCATCACCGACAACTCGGCCAGCCCGGCTTTGGCGTGCTTTAGAAATCCTTTTGCATCAAAGGCCGGGTACACCGCTGTCATTTCACTGGCGATGTGTTGCAGG
>NZ_VBVZ01000405.1 GCF_005863185.1 Pseudomonas edaphica | reverse complement strand
TGTGGGAGCTGGCTTGCCTGCGATAGCGGCCTGTCAGTTACCACATCTGTACCTGATACACCGCTATCGCAGGCAAGCCAGCTCCCACATTTGATCTCAATCGTTCTGGAGATCGTCAACAACCCCGCCTTTTCGCCAAGCGGGCTGCCGTTAGCGCCGGTTTGTCGTTATACTCGTCGGCTTTCAAAAGTTCGCCAACGAGTGCTGCCCGCCATGGAAATCAACCCGATCCTTAACACCATCAAGGACCTGTCCGAGCGCTCCGAAACTATTCGGGGGTATCTTTGACTACGATCAAAAGCATGAGCGTCTGACCGAAGTCAATCGCGAGCTTGAAGATCCGGCTGTCTGGAACAAACCTGAATACGCCCAGGAACTGGGCCGCGAGCGTGCTGCGCTGGCGCAGATCGTCGACACCCTCGACGAGTTGAACACCGGTCTGGGCGATTGCCGCGACCTGCTGGACATGGCCGTCGAAGAAAACGACGAAGGCGCAGTGGGCGATGTCGTCGCCGAGCTGGCCCGTCTCGAGGAAAACCTCGCCAAGCTTGAATTCCGCCGCATGTTCAGCCACGAAATGGACCCGAACAACGCCTACCTGGACATCCAGGCCGGTTCCGGCGGCACCGAGGCCCAGGACTGGGCCAACATCCTGCTGCGCATGTACCTGCGCTGGGCGGATAAACGCGGTTTCGACGCCACCATCATGGAACTGTCCGCCGGTGAAGTCGCCGGTATCAAAGGCGCGACCGTGCACATCAAGGGCGAATACGCCTTTGGCTGGCTGCGGACCGAGATCGGCGTACACCGCCTGGTGCGCAAGAGCCCGTTCGACTCCGGCAACCGCCGCCATACCTCGTTCTCCGCCGTTTTCGTCTCGCCAGAGATCGACGACAAGGTGGAAATCGAGATCAACCCGGCCGACCTGCGGATCGACACCTACCGCTCCTCCGGTGCCGGTGGCCAGCACGTAAACACCACCGACTCGGCCGTACGTATTACCCACGTACCGACCAACACCGTGGTCAGCTGCCAGAACGAACGTTCCCAGCACGCCAACAAGGACACCGCCATGAAAATGCTGCGGGCCAAGTTGTACGAGCAGGAAATGCAGAAGCGCAACGCCGCTTCCCAGGCGCTGGAAGACACCAAGTCGGATATCGGCTGGGGCCACCAGATCCGTTCGTATGTGCTTGATGCATCGCGGATCAAGGATCTGCGCACTAACATCGAACGCAGCGATTGCGACAAGGTGCTCGACGGTGATATCGACGAATACCTGGAAGCCAGCTTGAAATCGGGGCTGTAAACCGTCAGCCAAGACCTTAAGTCCCCTGCCACCGGTGGGGGCAACGAACCTGTGATGGAATTTCAAAAGACATGAGCGACCAACAACTCGACCCGCAAGCCCTGCAACAGGAAGAAAACTCCCTGATCGCCCTGCGCAAGGAAAAGCTTGCTGCCGAGCGCGCCAAGGGTAATGCCTTCCCGAACGACTTCCGCCGTGACAACTACTGCGATGCCTTGCAGAAACAGTACGCGGACAAGACCAAGGAAGAGCTGGCAGAGGCTGCAATCCCGGTCAAGGTGGCGGGTCGCATCATGCTTAACCGTGGCTCGTTCATGGTGATCCAGGACATGACCGGTCGCATTCAGGTGTACGTCAACCGTAAAACCCTGCCTGAAGAAACCCTGGCCTCGGTGAAAACCTGGGACATGGGCGACATCATTGCCGCCGAAGGCACCCTGGCGCGTTCCGGCAAGGGCGACCTTTACGTTGAAATGACCAGCGTGCGCCTGCTGACCAAGTCGCTGCGCCCGCTGCCGGACAAGCACCACGGCCTGACCGACACCGAGCAGCGCTATCGCCAGCGCTACGTCGACCTGATCGTCAACGAAGACGTGCGCCAGACCTTCCGCGTGCGTTCGCAAGTGATTGCGCACATCCGCAGCTTCCTGATGGCGCGTGACTTCCTTGAAGTGGAAACGCCGATGCTGCAAACCATCCCCGGTGGTGCCGCAGCCAAACCGTTCGAAACTCACCACAACGCGCTGGACCTGGAAATGTTCCTGCGTATCGCGCCGGAGCTGTACCTCAAGCGCCTGGTGGTTGGCGGCTTCGAGAAAGTGTTCGAGATCAACCGCAACTTCCGTAACGAAGGCGTCTCGACCCGTCACAACCCTGAATTCACCATGTTGGAGTTCTACCAGGCCTACGCCGACTACGAAGACAACATGGACCTCACCGAAGAACTCTTCCGCGAGCTGGCGCAGCTGGTACTGGGCAGCACTGACGTGCCGTATGGCGACAAGGTGTTCCACTTCGGCGAGCCGTTTGTGCGTCTGTCGGTGTTCGACTCGATCCTCAAGTACAACCCTGAGCTGACCGCTGACGACCTGACCGACATCGACAAGGCCCGCGCCATCGCCAAGAAAGCTGGCGCCAAGGTGCTGGGCTTCGAAGGCCTGGGCAAACTGCAGGTGATGATTTTCGAAGAGCTGGTGGAGCACAAGCTGGAACAGCCGCACTTCATTACCCAGTACCCGTTCGAAGTGTCGCCGCTGGCACGTCGCAACGATGACAACCCGAACGTCACCGACCGTTTCGAGCTGTTCATTGGCGGCCGTGAAATCGCCAACGCCTACTCCGAGCTTAATGATGCAGAAGACCAGGCCGAACGCTTCATGGCCCAGGTGGCCGACAAGGACGCCGGTGACGACGAGGCGATGCACTACGACGCCGACTTCGTTCGCGCCCTGGAATACGGCATGCCGCCGACCGCCGGTGAAGGTATCGGTATCGACCGGTTGGTGATGTTGTTGACCAACTCGCCGTCGATCCGCGATGTGATCTTGTTCCCGCACATGCGGCCACAAGCGTAACCGTAGCGAAATCCGAAGCCGCCTTTTATAAGGCGGCTTTTTTGTGTGACGAATTCAGCCGTCAGCAGAACGGCGCCAAGAGGCACGCGCTGAGCGTTCCCACGCTCTGCACAGGAATGCAGCCCGTGACGCTCCGCATAACTCATTAAAGGAAGATCTGTCGTGAACCGCGTAATGGCTCAAGAAGGCGCCGCCGGCATTGCTGCTGCCGTGGCTGATAGTGTCCAGTACCAGGGCCGCAAGGCCAGCCGTCGAGGCAGCGAGCAACGCCGGCAAGACATTCTCGATGCGGCCATGCGCATCGTCGTGCGTGATGGGGTACGCGGTGTGCGCCATCGCGCGGTGGCAGCAGAGGCCGGCGTGCCGTTGTCGGCCACCACCTATTACTTCAAGGACATTGATGACCTGCTCACCGATACCTTCGCCCAATACGTGGAGCGCAGCGCTGCCTTCATGGGCAAGCTGTGGGTGCGCAATGAAGGCCTGCTGCGCGAGATGGTCGCCTATGGCGATGGCAGCTCGCAGTCACGCTCACAACTGGCCGATGACATTGCACGGCTGACCGCCGACTACGTGATGCGCCAACTGACCAATCGCCGCGAACACTTGATGGCCGAACAGGCCTTTCGCCAGGAAGCCTTGCTTAACCCGCGCCTGGCTGAGCTGGTGCGCTCGCACCAGCAGATTCTGTTGCAGGGCACCGGGCAGTTTTTCCAGGTATTGGGTTCCCGCGAGCCGCAACAGGATGCCAGAGTGTTGACGGCGATAATCGGTCGGATGGAATATCAGGGCCTGCTCGGCGGCCCTGAGCCTCTGACGGGTGAAGAGATGCTTGAGATTCTCAAGCGTTACATGCATTTGGTGTTGGCCTCGGTCTAGCCCCGTGCGCAATCTGCTTTATGTGGGAGCCAGCTCCCACACTTGATGGGGTGCCCAATGAAAGCCTGGCGTGTCATTGCAATCGCCTTGTCCTTCCTGCTGCTCAGCGGTTGCCTGGTCACCTTCAAGGACCCACTGGCGGCCCGTGAAGCCGCGCCCGACGCCTTGCTCGGCCACTGGTCAAGTAAAAACGCCTGGGGCGAACCGCTGAATCTGCAGATCACCCGTGTCGATCAGCAGCATTACAAGGCCGTGAGCTACCCTAAAGCCAAGCCGGGCCAGCGTGATGAGTACCTGTTTACGGTGTCGCGCCATGGCAACCGCTGGTACCTTTCTGCGCCGTTGCCGGCGGCCTTGGGTGGCAATTACTTCCTGGCCGGTTTTGACTTTGAAGGTAAGGGCGACAAAACGCGTGAATTGGTGGTCTACAACCTCGACCTTGAGCAGATCCATCAAGCCATAGGCCAAAATGCCTTGCGCGGCAGCACCGTGGAAACCGTCGAAGGTGATGGCGTGCGGGTCGACAGCCCCATGGACCAGGTATTTGCCTACCTGGATGACCCGGCCAATGCCGATGTGTTCGTTGAAGCCGTGCGCTACCGGCGCGCGGGCAAATAACGTTTAAAGAGGAAGCACCGGGTGGACGATTACCAGCAGACGATACGCACCTTGTCCGATCGCATTGTGCTGGCACAAACACCGATTCGCGTCCTCGACGCCGTGAAGTGGGACGAGAACATTCGCCAGGGGTTTCTCAAGGCCAAGGGCAAGACCATGCCGGCGGTGGACCGCGATTACTACCTGGGCCGACCGCTGTCGTTCGACTCCAGCGCGGTGAAGCTGGAGTTCCAGAACATCGAGCGCGACATCACCCGCCGCCTCGGCCAGTTCAGCCCGGTGGGGCAGATCATGCGCCGCATGTGCCGCGAGTACCGCATGGTGGTGCGCATGCTCGAAGCGCGGGGCACCGAGGACTTCGGCCTGATTTCCCAGGAACTCTACGGCGCCGCCTCGGACGCGTTCCACGCCGGTGACCCGACGCTGGCCGACCTGGGCCTGATGATGTCTGACTACCTGAACCAGATCGACGGGCGGGGCGACCTCAAGGACGAAGCCAAGACGCTCACGGCCAAGCATGCCGTGGCCTTGCTGCAAACCCGTTTGAATAAGGTGTTCGGTGAGGCCGAAGAGACCATCCGCGTCTTCGAGTCCGACGGTATCGTCGCCGATGCGGCGGCGGGCGCCGACTACATCAAGATCCGCGCCGACGCGATGTTCAACGAGCGTGATGTGCGCGCGCTGGAAGTGCACGAAGGCCTGGTGCACGTCGGCACCACGCTCAATGGCCAGAACCAGCCGATCTGCACCTTTCTGTCCAAAGGGCCGCCCTCGTCAACGGTGACCCAGGAAGGCCTGGCGATTCTGATGGAGATCATCACCTTTGCCTCCTACCCCAGTCGCCTGCGCAAACTGACCAACCGCACCCGTGCCATCCATATGGTCGAAGAGGGCGCCGACTTCCTGCAGGTATTCGAGTTCTTCCGCGAGCAAGGCTTTGAGATGGCCGAAAGCTACGGCAATGCCAGCCGCGTGTTCCGTGGTTCGACGCCGACCGGTCTGCCGTTTACCAAGGATTTGTCCTACCTCAAGGGCTTTATCATGGTTTACAACTACATCCAGTTGGCCGTGCGCAAAGGCAAGTTGGAACAAGTGCCTCTGCTGTTCTGCGGCAAGACCACCCTGGAAGACATGCGCACCTTGCGCCAACTGGTCGACGAAGGCCTGGTGGTGCCACCCAAGTACCTGCCCGAGCAGTTTCGCGACATGAACGCCCTGGCGGCGTGGATGTGCTTCTCCAACTTCCTCAACCACCTGAGCCTGGACCGGATCGAGGCGGATTACTCGAATATCCTGTAG
>NZ_VBVZ01000404.1 GCF_005863185.1 Pseudomonas edaphica | reverse complement strand
GTCAAGTAACGCTGATCTTCACTGGCCAACACATGCAACAAGGTCATGCAATTCAGATCCACGCCATCGCTGCATTCCCGGGCATACAGCGACGGCGCGCACACCGCGATGTGCCGCTCCTGAATCAGCAACGAACTGTCCAGGCCATCCCACTCGCCATTGCCGAACCGAATGGCGCAATCGAGCGTGCTGGTCTGCGCCAGGCTGTCTTGCAGGCACGTGGTGATGCTCAGCTCCAACTCCGGATGCGCCTCGCGCAAACGCCCCAAACGCGGCATCAACCAGCGGCTGGTAAACGTCGGCGGCGCGTTGATGTGCAACCGGTTGGAATGGGTTTTCTGCTGGATGCTGCGCACTGTCAGCTCGATCTTGTCGAACGACTGGTGCAACGCCCGCAACAACACGCGCCCGGCGCTGGTGAGCTCGAGGTGATGGTGGCGCCGTTCCAGCAGGCTCTCCCCCAATTGTTCTTCCAACTGGCGTACCTGGCGACTGACCGCGCTCTGAGTCACGTTCAACAGCTCGGCAGCACGGGTAAAGCTGCCGGTGCTGCCGGCGACTTCGAAGGCTTTGAGGGCATTGAGACCAGGCATTTTGCGTTTCATGGAGAGCACTCGACAACGATCAACAAGGAAGATTGAGCAGAGAAATACCCGTACAACATACCTTTTTGTATTGGGCCAGCGGTAGCACTCCCCCCACAGAGAAAAATACTCGACCGAAATCAATCATGTCGTTTTTGGACTAAACACGTCGCTGACGAATAAATAGCACGCGTATAACGCATGCACACTAAGACAATTAAGCATTGGCTGCCCGCGCACTACAAAAGTTAGTCTTCCCTCCAACTAAGTCTATTGGCTCTTCGCCAACTAAATCGAGGCCGCGCCATGTCTAGCACCCCTATTTCAACGCGACGAAGTATCGGTTTACTGGCATTGGTATTTACCGCCTGTAACGCGACCACCCACGGTTTCAGTATTTTTCTGTACTCCGCCTTATTGCCGCAGATCCGTGGGGTATTTGAACTGAACTACAGCCAGGCCGCCTTGATTGCAGCCGTGCTACAGCTGTTCTACATGGGTGCCTCGATTGCCAGCGGCATCGCCGCGGCCTGGGTGAGCCCACGCAATATGGTGCGCCTGACCATCGTGTTAAGCCCGGTGTTGCTGGCACTGGCCGTCGCCACGCCTTGGGTAGTGCCGTTTGCGCTATGCCTGGCGCTGGTGTCGGCCTGCGCGGTGTCGAACTGGAACGCGATTGCCGCATTGGCCCGAGAAGTGATCCCGGCGACTCATCGCAGCCGCGTGCTGGGGTTGGCGTCGTCGGGGGCCGCTTTTGCCATTTGCTTGAATGGGCTATTGATCGCACTGTTGCAAGGTCTGTCATTGCGCCAGTTTTGGTTGATCTGTGCAGGCCTGACGCTGCTGGTCACGCTGCTGACCTTGTGGACCTTGGCTGCGCACGTCGAACAAGCGCCCCGCTCTGTCCAGCCGCCCGCATTCACCCAAGTGCTCAAACAATGGCTGCAACTGTGCGTCGACCAGCCAGTGGCCTTGCACATTGTGTTACTCAGCGGATTTATCGGCGCAATCAGTGGACCGTTCCTCAACTTTTTATCGGCCTTTGTCAGTGACCGCCTGCACGCCGGTGCGGCGGTTACGGGCTCGATGTGGACGTTGATCGGCATTGGCGGCGCCATCGGCGGGCTGCTATTGGGCTCGCTGGCAGATCGCTGGGGCGCACTGCGGGTGCTGGCGCTGAGCATTAGCGCATTCGGCCTCGCCATGCTCGGCCTGCTGGGGCATCCCAGCCTATTACTGAGCTGGTGCGCTGCCGGATTGTTCGCGCTGTTCTATTTCCCTTCATGGGGTTTGATGGCCGCCTACCTCAGTGCACGCCTCGATCCGGTGCAAAGCCTGCAAGTGGTGAGCCTGAGCATGGTCAGCTACGGGCTGGCCAGTGCTTCGGCCAATGGGCTGTGCGGTTGGCTGTTGCAGGTCAGTGGCGAATTTACCGTGGTACATGCCTGGATTGCCGGCTGGGTACTGGCAAGTTTGCTACTGCTCAAGCGCATGGCCCATCGGCAGGCCGTGGACGCGTTGGCCGTGCAAATACCCTGAACGTCCCAACTGGCGCTGCAAAATTTCCACCAGCGCCTCCACCTCCGGAACCTGGCAACCCACCGAGCGCCAAAACATCAGGCGCGCCGGGGCAATGGCTGGGAAGCCTTGCTGCTCATCCAGAATCTGCCAGCCCTCCGGCACCAGCCGCCGTGCCATCACGCCCACCGACAAGCCTTGCTCAATGGCAATCGCAATGCCGCGCGGGCTCTGACTCGTATAAACCACCTGCCACGAACGCCCGGCCTGGGCCAGCGCTTGCACGGCATTGGCACGGAACGCACACCCTTCGGCGTACACCGCCAGCGGCACCGACTGGCGCCCTACGCCACTCCAACTCGGCGCCGCCACCCACACCAACGGTTCATCGCACAGGTATTCCCCCGGTTGCAGGCCCGCATGTTCAACACCCAGCACCAAGTCCAGCTCGCCGCGATGCAAGCGGCTGACCAGCGCGGTAGACATCTCACAGCAAATATCCGGGCGCACCTGGGCAAACTGCGCCTGAAAATCCTTGAGCATTCCGCCCAGGCAGTATTGAGCGTAGTCCTCGGGCATACCCAGGTGGATACACACCTGCTCATTGGGTAATTGAGCCGCGCTGACCGCCTCAAGGTGCAGCTTGAGGATCTGCCGCGCATAGATCAGAAAGGTTTCGCCGCTCGGCGTGAGGCCGATGGAGCGGCTGGTGCGGTGAATAAGCGGCGTTCCCACGATCTCTTCCAGGCGCTGCAAGCTCTGGCTGACGGTGGACTGGGTTTTATGCAAACGCTCAGCAGCCGCCGAAAACCCCTGGCATTCGATAATTGCCACAAACACTTTAAGTAAGCCCCCATCCAGTTCGCCTGACATAACTATCGCCCCTGCCGATGGATTCGATCACAACTTGTAATTTCCACTTCAAACCGGTTTACGCAACTATCGACTCAACACAACAGCCTACTTCAGGAGCCGTGTATGAGTCTTAAACTTGCCGATGCCGAAACCGGTGATATCAGCGATATCATTAATACAGCGCTGTATCCCATACATGATTCGGGCCATGTTCAACTGCGCGCATTAATTGAACATGCGCGTGCCGAACTGGCCGAAGACGGTTGCTGCCTGCTGAAGAACTTCCTGCGCCCCGAAGTGCTGGAACAGGCGCGCCTGGAAGGCCAGGCGCTGTCGGGCAAAACGTTCTATTCGGTGCGCAAGGTCAACCCCTACTTCACCGAAGACGACCCCAGCCTGCCCCAGGATGACCCGCGCCGCACGTTCATGGAGCGCACCAGTGGATTCGTGACCCGCGACATGATCGCCCCCGACGCGATCATCCATCGCCTGTACGTGTCGCCAATGATGAAGCGCTTTATCGGCGCCTGCCTCGACGAACCGGAGATTTTCGAATACGCCGACCCTTTCGCCGGCCTGGTGATCAACGTGATGCCCGAGGGCACCGAGCAGCCTTGGCACTTCGACACCAACGAATTCATCGTCAGCATGATGACCCAGAAGCCCGAGGCCGGTGGCCTGTTCGAGTACGCGCCGATGATCCGCTCGCGCAGCCAGGAGAACCTCGGCGCAGTCGGCAAAGTGGTGCGTGGCGAAGACCGCTCACGGGTGCAGAATCTGGAACTCAACCCCGGTGATTTGCAGATCTTCAAGGGCCGTTTCTCAGTGCACCGCGTCACCCGCGTGGAAGGCTCAACCGAGCGCAACACCGCGATCTTCGCCTACTCCGAGAAACCCGGAATCATTGGCCGCGCCCAACGCACCAAACAGCTTTACGGACGCCTGTCCGAAGCCCACCTGCAAGCCGAACGCAACCTGGTGCGCAGCGACCAGTTGCTCGACTGATTCACGCCCATAAAAAACCAAAAAACCGTCTTTGCCCTGCGAGGAACACCCATGAGTCTGTCAGGCCCCAACCGCAACCCCGCCGACTGCGAGCCCACTTATGACGAAATCCAGCAAATCCAGCTGGACCGCCTGCAACGGGTACGCAACGAACTGAAAAAACGTGACTACGCCGCTTGTGTGCTGTTCGACCCCACCCATATGCGCTACGCCACCGGCTCACGCAACATGCAGGTGTACTCGGCACGCAACCCGGCGCGTTATGCCTTTATACCGGCAGAAGGCCCGGTGGTGATCTTCGAGTTCGGCGGCTGTCTGCACCTGGCCGAAAGCCTGAATACCGTGGATGAAGTGCGCCCGGCCAAAGCCATTTCCTACTACTTCTGCGACAGCTTCTTGAACAACGTCACCGCCGACTGGGCCGCCGAGATAGATGAACTGGTGCGCCAGTGCGGCGGCGGTAAACGCATTGCCATCGAAAGCGCCACCTCGGCCGCCGCGTTCGAACTGCAACGGCTGGGTTACCAAGTGTTTGACGCCCAGGAACCGCTGGAGCGTGCGCGCTGCATCAAGGTGCCCAACGAACTGAAAATGATCCGCGCCAGCCTGCGCGCCACTGAAACGGGTGTGCGCCTGATGGAAAGTAAACTGGTGCCGGGCATCAGCGAGAACGAACTGTGGTCGCATCTGCACCAGCATGTGATCGCCACCGATGGTGATTACGTCGAGACTCGCCTGCTGTCCTCCGGCCCACGCACTAACCCGTGGTTCCAAGAGTGCAGCACGCGGCCTATTGAAGCCGGTGATCTGGTCGCGCTGGACACCGACGTGGTCGGGCGCTTCGGCTACTACGCCGACTTTTCGCGCACCTTTCTCTGTGGCGACCAGGCCGCCACCGCCAAGCAACAGGAACTGTACAAACTCGCCTACGAGCAAGTGCAGACCAACGTAGAAATGCTCAAGGCCGGGCGCAGCTTCAAGAAGTACGCCGAGATGGCCTGGAAAATTCCCGAACATTACAAAAACAACCGCTACTTCGCCCTGGCGCACGGGGTTGGCATGACCGGTGAATACCCTTACGTGGTACACCGCGAAGACATCGACGCGCTGGGCTATGACGGCGTGTTCGAAGCCGGCATGACCATCTGCGTGGAAAGCTACATCGGCCACGATGACGGCGGCGAAGGCGTGAAGCTCGAAGAACAGATCTATATCCACGAACACGGTATCGAGTTGCTCTCTGATTACCCGTTCGACCCGCGCCTGTTGCCACGCTGAACACGTCTAGCTCGAGAGGTGGCCTTGGGAAGGATCCGTAACATGCATTTATAGAAGGTTACTGCGCAGAATTTGTCGTTTGTCCATCTTTGCGCAAATGACAAAACTGCGGGCATCTCTAATAAAAACAACATGAGAGCTGCCCCTATGTCCTATCCCATTGCCCGCCTTCTGACTTCGTTGCGCCTTGTTCTTCTGCCGGTTTCACAGCGGTTCGTGCTGCGCCGTTGCTGCGCTTGCCACTGACCCTTGCGGTTCAACAAAAACGCATATTCGCAAGTACCGGAGAGGCTTATGAAAGACTTGACTACCCTGGACGGCGCCCCGCCGCATCCAGCCATCAATGACCTGTGTGTGCAAGTTAAAAGCGCTGAAATCAACCGCCGCCAGTTCCTGCGCACCGCCGCGCTATTGGGCGTCACCGTCGCCAGCGCCAGCACCTTTCTGGGCTCTGCTTTAC
>NZ_VBVZ01000403.1 GCF_005863185.1 Pseudomonas edaphica | reverse complement strand
ATGGCGCCCGGTCTGGCACGGATGATGTTGAATGTGCCACCGTCATCGCAGGCAAGCCAGCTCCCACACTTGATCTTCTGTGTGTGTTGGATATCAACGATTCAACGGCGCCACAAAGCGACTGTCCGCTGCACTGTAAATCCACGGTTCATCCACATCCACAACCTTGAAGCGCAAGGTCTGCGAGCTGCTCGCCGGTTTATCGGCCAGCAACGCCACCGACACCGGCACATCGCTGATTTCCCCCGGCGCCAGGCTGAGCCGGGTCTTGCCTTGCAACTGGAAGCCCTCGGCGTCCACCAGTTCCAGGCGGTAATCCTGGCGCTGCTGGGTCTTGTTGATGACCTTCAAGCTGTAGATGTTTTCGATCAGCCCCTGGCTGTTTTCACGGAACATGCCACGGTCCTTGGTCACGTCCAGCGACACCATTGGTCGTTCAATCAAGGCCACCACCAAGGCGGCGATCATCACCAGCAGCACGGCACTGTAGCCGATCAGGCGTGGCCTGAGCAGGTGCGTTTTGCCACCTTGCAGTTGATGTTCGCTGGTATAGCTGACGAGACCACGGGCATAGCCCATCTTGTCCATGATCGAATCGCAGGCGTCGATGCATGCGGCGCAGCCAATGCATTCCATTTGCAGGCCATCGCGGATATCGATGCCGGTGGGGCACACTTGCACGCACAGTTGGCAGTCGATGCAATCCCCCAGGCCAACCTGCGCCGGTTTCACCTCGCGTTTGCGCGGGCCTCGGCTTTCGCCACGCGCCGCGTCGTAGGAAATGGTCAGGGTGTCTTTGTCGAACATCACGCTCTGAAAACGTGCATACGGGCACATGTGCATGCACACCGCTTCGCGCAGCCAGCCGGCGTTGATGTAGGTGGCTGCGGTAAAAAACAGCACCCAGAACAGGCTCACACCGCCCATCTGCCAGGTCAGCAACTCACTGGCCAGCGGGCGGATTGGCGTGAAGTAGCCGACAAACGTCAGCCCGGTCAGCACGCTGATACCCAGCCATAGCGTATGTTTTGCCGAACGCCGCGCCAGTTTGTTGAGACTCCAGGGTGCCGCTTGCAGTTTGATGCGTTGGTTGCGTTCACCTTCGGTGACCTTTTCACACCACATGAACAGCCAGGTGAACGAGCTTTGCGGGCAGGTGTAGCCGCACCAAACGCGGCCGGCAAATACGGTAATGGCAAACAGGCCGAAAGCGCAGATGATCAACAGCGCCGACAGCAGGATGAAATCCTGGGGCCAGAAGGTGGCACCGAAGATGTGGAATTTGCTTTCGGCCAAGTCCCACAGCACGGCTTGGCGCCCGGACCAGTTCAGCCACACGGTGCCAAAAAACGCCAGGAACAGCACAGCGGCACCGCCCACACGCAAAGTGCGGAACACGCCGGTGAAGCTGCGGGTATGGATCAGGTTGTCACTGGATTTGGCCTTCACCTTCTTTGGGTGTATGGGCTCAAAGGTGTCCACGGTTGTGATTCTTTCGCTCATGGTCGTTCGCTCATCAGCCTCCATCAGGCCAATGAACTATGAACTTCACGCTGTTTGCATAACAGACTCAGGTAGGTCGATAAAAAGCGGATCAGATGGGCTTTCTATACGTCACTGTGACAATGTGCTGCACCCCGTAGCGCCTGGGGTGCAGCTGGCTTGTGCGCGGGTTGATACAGATCAATCAAATCACCGAATCACTGTCGGTCGCCTTCAAGTGTTTGCGACCGTCCCTGGCACCGGCGACGGTCAGTGCGTCCGCTTCGGCTTCAGTGATGTAGACCCGATCGCCTTTTAACTCTACAAAAGACATGGATTTGGCGCTGTCGGTACTCACCGTCACACCCGTGGCGGGCAGGGCGTATTCCTGGCCGTCGTCAGCGACCTTGAAAAAGCACGTTTGATTGTCGATACGTACAGGCATGGTGCTCTCCTTTTTATGGGCAGTCATGGGTTAGGGCGTCGCGCAGTGCCAGGTGTTCCAGGCAACTGACTGGCGGTCGGCGCTGTCCATCCTCTAACCACACTAAAACGGATAACGACCATGGACGCCTGGTGGCAAGAAGTGCTTCAAACCCTGCATGCAGAATTTGCTGACATCGCTGATGCAAAGCAGCTCACTCAGATAACCGTTCGCCTGCTTATCGCCGCGATCCTGGGCGGTATCCTGGGGTTTGAGCGTGAGCAAAAGGGCAAGGCGGCGGGGGTGCGCACCCACATGCTCGTGGCCTTGGGCGCTGCACTGTTTGTGCTGGTGCCGCAGATGTCAGGCAGCCAGTCGGACGCCATGAGCAGGGTCTTGCAGGGGGTTATCGCCGGGATCGGCTTCCTGGGTGCCGGCACTATCCTCAAGGGCAAGGAGGATGAAGAGGGCCAGCACGTCAAAGGCCTGACCACCGCTGCCGGGTTGTGGATGACCGCCGCCATTGGCGTGGCGGCAGGGGTTGGGCGTGAATCAACGGCGGTATTGAGTACACTGCTGGCGCTCGTTGTACTTGGCTTAATGCCCAAAGTCGTCAGGCTCTTCGAGAAGGAACGTTGAGTCCATGATCAGTGAGCCTTCATCCTTGATTTAATGTGTGTTGGGTTGAGCGCCTCGGTGATGGTGTTCATATCCATCACCGTTTGGGCTGTGTCCTTCACGCACCCATTCAGGTGCTCGAATGCTCCGGCCGTGCCTTTGAAAAACTCATAGACATGGCGAAAGCCATAATCGTCCTTACCCGATATCAACTTTAACAGTAAGGCGATTTTCTGTTTGTCATAGGCTGCCTGATAGTCGCTGAAATAAAGTTGGGTGGATAATTTTACGCAGGCCTCGTCACTATTTTTTTGCAGGAACTTGCCGATGTCCGTCAGGAGGTGAGCAACTTCCTCGGCGTCTGGTTCTTTCAACATGGAGTCGACACTTTCCTGGCTGAAATGCATGCGCATTTCATTGAGGACTTTACGCGACTTCAGGTCGTTGGGCGCACGCAAGACCTGGGCGATGTCCTCCTCTGTGAGGCTTGCTTTAAGCTCGGTGAGATAACGCCGGCTGACGGAAACGTCTGAATGTACGTGTTGGTGGCGGCTTTGCTTCACGTGAATGTCCGACATGGTATTAACCTGCTCGCGTTTAAGAGGGGGTAAATGAAATGTGCTCAAGTAAGCGCGTGTGGGACTGTAGCAATAGGCGCACAGGCGAGATGTAGGCTATTTCACCTGTGCGCGCAGGTTAATGCGTTTTTAAGGCAGGCATCCTGACGCGAGTACGCGTGTGAGTGATGGCGTTGATCAACAAGGTTGAACAATCACCGGCGGCATGGTTGTGGGCGGTTCCTCCACGGGTGGCGGCAGGTTTTCCGGTGGTTCCTTCTCCGGGATCGGTTCCGGTTCACTCGGCGGCAGCGTTGGGTTGTCGATATTCGGGTCCGGGGTTTCAGCCGGGATCGGGATATTCATCGGTGTGGCCTCCTTTGTGCTTTGCTCTATCGGTGGACAACCGCCGGGCAGGTTTGATTCCCGCCCAATGGCGGCACATCCACCTGAACTTTTCCGCGCAGCCCAGGCTCGGACCTATTACGGCCCTGCTCAGGGAGAGCGTCGCCGTCTCAGAATTCGGATCAAGCAAAGAGCGTCCACAGGGCGTAAGGGGAAGATGCTCGATGACTGCTGAAACACTGACTCCAGAAGACTCCATATTGCCGCTGTCCCAGGCCTTGTTGTTGCCAAGGATCGCGATTGAAAGCACTACGCCCGTCATAGATGGCGGCGAATTTGCTGTGAAGGCCGTGGTGGGCCAGCGCGTCACCGTCACCAGCAAGGTGTTTGCCGACGGCCATGACAAGCTCGCCGTGCTGATCCGCTGGCGCCCGCTGCAGGACGAAAGCTGGCACAGCGTAGTGATGACGGATGTGGGCAACAATGGCTGGGAGGGCGCGTTTACCGTGGCCCAGCAAGGCCCGCACGAATACTGCATCGAAGCCTGGATTGATACCTTTGCGAGCTTCTGCTACGAACTGCGCAAAAAACATGAGGCCGGTGTGCCGGTCAGCCTTGAGCTGCAGGAAGGCCGCAGCCTGGTGTTGCAGGCCGCCGAGCGCAGCGACAATGAGTTACGCGACCGCTTGATGCTGCTGCACCACGAGCTGTCGGGCTTGCTGGAAACCGAGCAGGTCGCGCAGTTCTTGCACGAAGACAGTGCACATTTGATGACCCAGGCCGACCACCGCGCTTACTTGAGCATCAGCACCGTATACCCGCTCGACGTGGAGCGTGAGGCCGCACAATTTGCCAGTTGGTACGAGCTGTTTCCGCGCTCGGTCACCGACGATCCGGCGCGCCACGGCACCTTTAATGACGTGCATGCGCGGCTGTCGATGATCCATGACATGGGCTTTGACGTGCTGTATTTTCCGCCGATCCACCCGATCGGCCGCAGCCATCGCAAGGGCAAGAATAACTCGCTGACCGCAGGCGCCGATGACCCCGGCAGCCCTTATGCGATCGGTAGCGAGGAGGGCGGCCATGAAGCCATACACCCGCAGTTGGGCAGCCGCGACGACTTCCGCCGGCTGGTCAAGGCCGCCGCCGAGCATGGCCTGGAAATCGCCCTCGACTTTGCCATTCAGTGCTCCCAGGACCACCCGTGGCTCAAGCAGCATCCAGGCTGGTTCAACTGGCGCCCGGACGGCACGATCAAATACGCCGAAAACCCGCCGAAAAAATACCAGGATATCGTTAACGTCGACTTCTATGCCGCCGACTCTATTCCGAGCCTGTGGACCGAGTTGCGCGACATTGTTATAGGTTGGGTGCAAGAGGGCGTGAAAACCTTTCGCGTGGATAACCCGCACACCAAGCCGCTACCGTTTTGGCAATGGCTGATCAGTGACGTGCGCTCCAGGCACCCGGAGGTGATCTTCCTGGCTGAAGCCTTCACCACACCAGCGATGATGGCGCGCTTGGGCAAGGTCGGTTATTCCCAGAGCTACACCTACTTCACCTGGCGTAACACCAAGGCCGAGTTGAGCGAGTACTTCACACAGTTGAACGAATCGCCGTGGCGCGAGTGCTTCAGGCCGAATTTCTTTGTCAATACCCCGGACATCAACCCCGGCTTCCTGCACGAATCCGGGCGCCCGGGCTTTCTCATCCGCGCCGCCCTGGCCACCATGGGCTCAGGCTTGTGGGGCATGTATTCGGGGTTTGAACTGTGCGAAGCGGCGCCGGTACCGGGTAAGGAGGAATACCTGGACTCGGAAAAATACGAAATCCGCCCCAGGGACTTCACCGCGCCCGGCAACATCATTGCCGAGGTCGCCCAGCTCAATCGTATTCGTCGGCAGAACCCGGCACTGCACACCCATCTGGGCTTGAAGCTCTATAACGCCTGGAACGACAACATCCTGTACTTCGGCAAGCGCAGCGATGACGGCAGCAATTTTATCCTGGTGGCGGTCAACCTTGACCCGTTTAACGCCCAAGAGGCCCATTTCGAATTGCCCCTGTGGGAGCTGGGCCTGCCGGACGACGCCCAGACCCAAGGCGAAGACCTGATGAATGGCCATCGCTGGACCTGGTATGGCAAGAACCAGTGGATGCGCATCGAGCCGCAGATGCCATTCGGGATCTGGCGTATCACCGTCTCCTGAGCCTGACAGGGATTAACTGTCAGGGATCAACGGTGGGAGCTGGCTTGCCTGCGATAGCGGTGGGCC
>NZ_VBVZ01000402.1 GCF_005863185.1 Pseudomonas edaphica | reverse complement strand
ATGCTGGCGCCTCGGTGTATCAGCAGTACCGAGGCGATGCTATCGCAGGCAAGCCAGCTCCCACAGTAAATGGATGGTGTTTGTGGGGCCGTATTCCAAAATCAGTTCGCCAGGCGTGTGCCGCCCAGGCTGCCACTCAACTCATACGCCACCAACTCCGCCTGATGCGCCGCCAGAATCTCCGGCAACGACCCTCTCAGGTATTCCACCCAGGTCTTGATCTTCGCATCCAGGTACTGGCGCGAGGGGTAGATGGCATACAGGTTCAGCTCCTGCGAGCGGTAGTTGGGCATCACCCGCACCAGCGTGCCGTTACGCAAACCTTCAATAGCCGCATACACCGGCAGCAGGCCGACGCCCATGCCGCTGGTGATCGCGGTTTTCATTGCATCGGCCGAGTTGACCAGGAACGGCGAAGTGTTGATCGCCACGCTTTCCTGGCCTTCGGGGCCGTTGAAGGTCCATTTGTCCAGCTGGATCACCGGGCTGACCAGGCGCAGGCAGGCGTGGTTGAGCAAATCCTGGGGCCGCTGTGCGCAACCTTTGGCCTTGACGTAATCCGGCGAGGCACACGCGATGCTGTAGGTGATGCCCAGGCGCTGGGACACAAAACCCGAATCCGGCAGCTCGCTGGCCAGCACGATGGACACGTCGTAACCCTCGTCGAGCAGGTCCGGCACGCGGTTGGCCAGGGTCAGGTCGAAGGTCACGTCGGGGTGGGTGCGACGGTAACGGGCAATTGCGTCAATCACGAAATGCTGGCCGATGCCGGTCATGGTATGCACTTTCAGCTGCCCGGCGGGGCGTGCGTGGGCGTCGCTGGCTTCGGCCTCGGCTTCCTCGACATAAGCCAGGATCTGCTCACAACGCAGCAAATAGCGCTTGCCGGCCTCGGTCAGCGCGATGCGGCGAGTGGTGCGGTTGAGCAAGCGGGTTTGCAGATGGGCCTCAAGGTTGGAGACCGCGCGCGAAACGTTGGCGGTGGTGGTGTCCAGTTGCACGGCGGCGGCGGTGAAGCTGCCGGCCTCGGCCACGCAACTGAAGGCGCGCATATTTTGCAAAGTGTCCATGGAGTGTTCTCAAGGGAGATAGCAAATTGTGACAGAAAGTTACGCCGTCCAGTGATCCCTACCAACGGATTATCGCCTGAACGGTAACAAAGATTCACAGGAATGCCAGCTTATCGTTCCCCATGGCGCCCCCTAGAATTGCGCCACCTTCCCCGCCTCACCACCTCAGGAATTCGTTCGCCGTGCCGCGTCGCATCAGCAGAGAGCTGAAGGCTCTCAGTGTTTTGGCCTTATCGTTAGCAATCAGCGGCTGCATCGGAACCGGAGGAATCGCCCCCCAAGGCCAAGCCTTCAACGCCAATACCCTGGCCACCGACGCCGCCATCCAGAGCGCCGCGCAGGACGCCCACTGGCCCACCACACACTGGTGGCAAGCCTATGGCGACATGCAACTCAACCGCTGGGTCGACCTCGCCACGCAAAACAGCCCGAACATGGCCATGGCCGCCGCGCGGGTGCGGGAAGCGCGGGCCATGGCCGGGATCGCCGAGTCGGCTGAGTCGTTGCAGATCAACAGTGACACCACGCTCAAACGCCACAATTGGCCGAAAGATCAGTTCTACGGGCCGGGCGAATTGAGCGGTGCCAATACCTGGGACAACACCGCGTCCCTGGGCTTGAGCTACGCCCTCGACCTGTGGGGCCGCGAAAGCAATGCCAGCGAACGCGCCGTCGACCTGGCGCATATGAGCGCTGCCGAAGCGCGTCAGGCCCAGCTCGAATTGCAGAACAATGTGGTGCGCGCCTATATCCAGCTGTCGTTGCATTTCGCCAACCGCGATATCGTCGCCGCCACCCTGGCCCAGCAACAGCAGATCCTCGACCTGGCCAATAAGCGCCTGAATGCCGGCATCGGCACGCATTTCGATGTGAGCCAGGCCGAAACGCCCTTGCCCGAAACCCATCGACAACTCGACGCACTCGACGAAGAAATCGCCCTGAGCCGCAACCAGCTCGCGGCATTGGCCGGGAAAGGGCCGGGCGAGGGCGCGCAACTGCAACGCCCGAGTTTGTCCTTGGCCGCGCCGCTGAAGCTGCCCTCAAGCCTGCCCGCGCAATTGCTCGGCCAACGCCCGGACGTGGTTGCCAGCCGCTGGCAGGTCGCCGCCCAGGCGCGCGGCATCGATGTGGCACACGCCGGTTTCTACCCCAACGTCGATCTGGTCGGCAGCCTCGGCTATATGGCCACCGGCGGCACGATGCTGGGGTTTCTCAGCGGGCAGAAATTCAACTACACCGTCGGCCCGGCGATCAGCCTGCCGATCTTCGACGGCGGCCGTTTGCGTGGGCAGTTGGGCGAAGCCAGCGCCGGGTATGACATCGCCGTGGCCAAGTACAACCAGACGCTGGTCAACGCGCTCAAGGGCATCAGCGACCAGTTGATCCGCCGCGAATCCATGGACAAGCAAGCCACCTTTGCCGCGCAGTCGGTGGCCTCGGCGCAGAAAACCTACGACATCGCCATGATCGCCTACCAGCGCGGCCTCACCGATTACCTCAATGTGCTCAACGCTCAGACCTTGTTGTTTCGCCAGCAACAGATCGAACAACAGGTGCAGGCCGCGCGCCTGAGTGCCCATGCCGAACTGGTCACGGCCCTGGGTGGCGGGCTCGGCGCCGGTAACGACGTACCACCGGACGCCAAGACACTGCCGAGCAAAACCCCGGCGGCGCTCGCCGTGTTTGATCACTGAGTAGACTGTAATGACTCCCTTGCCTGCACCGCTGCGCTGGTTGCACTCCCTTGAGTGGCGCCGTGGTTTTTTCGACTGGGCCCGCAGCGACGGCGTGACCTGGGTGTATATCTTCAAGGTGCTGATCGCTGCGTTCCTGACGCTGTGGCTGGCCATGCGCCTGGAACTGCCGCAACCGCGCACGGCGATGATCACCGTATTTATCGTGATGCAACCGCAGAGCGGCCAAGTGTTTGCCAAGAGTTTCTATCGCTTCCTCGGCACCTTGGCGGGCTCGGCGGTGATGGTCTTGTTGATTGCCTTGTTTGCGCAGAACACCGAATTGTTCCTGGGCGCGTTGGCGATCTGGGTGGGCATCTGCACCGCTGGCGCCACGCGTAATCGCAACTTTCGCGCCTACGGGTTTGTGCTGGCCGGCTATACGGCGGCGATGGTTGGTTTGCCGGCGCTGGCAAACCCCGACGGCGCGTTTATGGCGGCGGTATGGCGCGTGCTGGAAATTTCCCTGGGGATTTTATGCTCCACCGTGGTCAGCGCCGCGATCCTGCCGCAAACCTCCAGCGCGGCGATGCGCAACGCCTTGTACCAGCGCTTCGGCGTGTTCGCGCTGTTCGTCACCGACGGCCTGCGTGGGCGCAGCCAGCGCGAAGGTTTCGAGGCCAGCAACGTGCGTTTTATCGCCGAAGCGGTGGGCCTGGAAGGGCTGCGCAGCGTCACCGTGTTTGAAGACCCGCACATGCGTCGGCGCAATGGTCGACTCAGCCGCCTCAACAGCGAATTCATGAGCATCACCACGCGCTTCAACGCCCTGCACCAGTTGCTCGAACGGTTACGTGCGCACGCGGCTGATCATGTGGTGGCTGCGATCAAGCCCGGCCTGCAAGGCCTTGCCGAAGTGCTCGACGGCTTCTCCGGCCGGGCGCTCACCAGCCCCGACGCCGCACGGCTGGTCAACCAACTCAGCGCCTACAAAGACGAGCTTCCCGCCACGGTGCGTGCCCTGCGTGCAAGCTTTCAGGAAGCCAACCCAAGCGAAGCTGAACAGCTGGATTTTCATACCGCCTACGAGCTGCTTTATCGCTTTGTCGATGACTTGCACAACTACGCGCTGACCCACGCTTCCCTGGCCGACCACAGCCATGAGCGCGAGCAGTGGAACGAGACCTTTATCCCCAAGACCAACTGGCTGGCCTGCGCGGCTTCGGGTATTCGTGCGTCGTTCATCCTTATTGTGCTCGGCAGCTACTGGGTGGCCACCGCCTGGCCCAGCGGCGCAACCATGACGCTGATTGCCGCCGCCACCGTCGGCCTGTCCGCCGCCACGCCCAACCCCAAGCGCATGGCCTTCCAAATGGCCTGCGGCACCTTGATCGGCGCACTGGTTGGCTTTGTCGAAATGTTCTTCGTGTTCCCCTGGATCGACGGCTTCCCGCTGCTGTGCGTGATGCTCGCGCCGGTGATCATCTTCGGCGCGTTCCTGGCCTCACGCCCGCAATATGCCGGGGTCGGCGTGGGCCTGTTGATCTTTTTCAGCACCGGCTCGGTGCCGGACAACCTCACGGTCTACAACCCCTACACCTTTATCAACGACTACATCGCCATGATCATCGGCATGCTGGTGTGCGCGGCGGCGGGGGCGATCATTCTGCCGCCCAACAGCCGTTGGTTGTGGCGCCGTTTGGAGCAGGACCTGCGCGAGCAGGTTGTGTATGCGATCAGCGGCAAGCTCAAGGGCCTGGCCTCGAGTTTTGAAAGCCGCACCCGCGATTTGTTGCACCAGGCCTACGGCCTCGCCGTTGGCCAGCCGCAGGTGCAGCGTGATTTGCTGCGCTGGATGTTCGTGGTGCTGGAAGTCGGCCATGCGATCATCGAACTGCGCAAGGAACAGGCGATTTTGCCGGTGCACCCGGCGTATGCCCAATCCCAGCCGTGGCGCCAGGCGATCCGCGTGATGGGGCGCTCGCTGGTGCGGCTGTTTTTGCAACCGAGCGCGAACAATCTGGAGCGTGGACTGGTGGCTGTCGACCATGCGATCAGCCGTGTGCAGGCCACCGACGAACCCTTCGCCCCGCATTTTGATACCTCGGCGCTACGCCGGGTGAAAAGCTACCTGCACTTTATCCGCACCTCGCTGCTAGACCCGCAATCGCCATTGGCTGCCCTCAAAGGACCCCCGCATGCCCCGTGAAATCGCATTCCATGGCCTGTACATGCCGACCATGACCCTGTTGTTTTTTATCGCCGCAGGGTTGGCCTGGGCGTTGGACCGCTTCCTGGCCGGGTTCGACCTCTACCGTTTTTTCTGGCACCCGGCGCTGCTGCGCCTGAGCCTGTTCGTTTGCTTGTTCGGCGCGCTCGCGCTGACCGTCTACCGTTGAGAATGCCCCGATGAAAAAGTTTTTCAGCCTGCTCGCGACCTTGCTGGTATTGGCATTGGCGATCTGGATTGGCCGCACGTTGTGGGTGCACTACATGCAAACGCCGTGGACCCGCGATGGCCGCGTGCGCGCCGACATCATCAATGTGGCGGCCGACGTTACGGGCGAAGTGGTGGATGTACCGGTGCGTGACAACCAGTTGGTGAAGAAGGGCGACCTGCTGATGCAGATCGACCCCGAGCACTACCGCATTGCCGTCAAACAGGCGCAGTCGCTGGTGGCTTCGCGCAAAGCCACTTGGGAGATGCGCAAGGTCAACGCCCACCGCCGTGCCGACCTCGACGCGCTGGTGATCTCCAGGGAAAACCGCGACGACGCCAGCAACATCGCCGACTCGGCGTTGGCCGATTACCAGCATGCGTTGGCGCAACTGGAAGCCGCTGAACTTAACTTGAAACGTACGCAGGTGGTGGCGGCAGTGGACGGTTATGTCACCAACCTCAATGTGCATCGCGGCGACTACGCGCGCATTGGCGAGGCAAAAATGGCCGTGGTGGACATGAACTCGTTCTGGG
>NZ_VBVZ01000401.1 GCF_005863185.1 Pseudomonas edaphica | reverse complement strand
GCCCGTTTCGAACTGAGCGATTACCATGCCCAGGGCGAAGCCTTCTGGCTGCCCGTAACGGGCGATGCCATGACCGCGCCCAGCGGCCTGAGCGTCGGTGCGGGCATGATGATTCTGGTGGACCCGGCCATCGAGCCCGAACCCGGCAAGCTGGTGGTTGCGCAATGGGCCGACAGCACCCAGGCGACCTTTCGCCAATTGATGGAAGAGAGCGGCCAGCTTTACCTGGTGCCGCTCAATCCGACTTATCCCAAGCAGCTGTTCACCGATGCGTGCCGAATCCTCGGGGTCGTGGTGCAAGCCACGGCGAAGTTCTAGTCCGTGGTCTCAAGTTCCACCAGGGCGCTGCCTTCGGCGACCATTTCGCCTTCCTGGCAAAACACTGCCTTGACCGCCCCGGCGTGAGGCGCGCGGATACTGTGCTCCATCTTCATGGCCTCGAGCACCACCAGCTGAGTGCCAGCCTCCACGTGTTGACCGACTTCTACCAGCACCCGCACGATGCTGCCGTTCATCGGCGCTGTGAGGCCGCCTTGATGAGTCTGGTTGGCCTCGACTGCAGCAATCGGGTCATACAAGCTGACGGCCTGCATCTGGCCATCCCAGCGCAGATACAGGATGCCTTCGCTGCGTACCGCCAGATAAGCGCGGCGCACGCCATGGTGTTCGATCAGTAGTTGCTCGCCGCGCAATTGCGCAGTGCCCGCTACCAGCTTCACCAGCCGGTCCTGCCCGGCGCAACTCAAGTGCAACGACACGTCGCTCGGCAACCCGGCACGAAAGCCTCGGTTATCCGCCCACGGGCCTTCACCGGCGGGCTGGCTCTGCATAAACGCCGCCCCTGCCGCCTGCCAGAACTCATCGCTCAAAGCACCAGGTGCTGGCAGCAGTTCATCCTGATAGCGCGGAATAAACCCGGTATCGAGTTCAGCCGCCGCAAACGCCGGATGGCCGATGATGCGCCGCAAAAAGCCGAGGTTGGTCTTGACTCCGCCGACCGCAAACTCATCGAGCATGCTCAACAACCGCAGGCGCGCCTGTTCGCGGTCTTCACCCCAGGCAATCAGTTTGCCGAGCATCGGGTCGTAGAAGGGCGAAACGTTGTCGCCTTGTGCTACGCCACTGTCCACACGGCGCCCCGGGCCTGGCGTAGATTCGCGGTACAGTGCCAGGTGCCCGGTGGCTGGCAGGAAATCATTGGCCGGGTCTTCGGCATACAAGCGCACTTCAATCGCATGGCCCACCAACGGCACCTGATCCTGAGTGATCGGCAGCGGTTCACCCTGAGCCACACGAATCTGCCAGGCTACCAAATCAAGGCCGGTAATCGCCTCGGTCACTGGATGCTCCACTTGCAGCCGCGTGTTCATCTCCATGAAGAAGAACTCGCCACGCGCGTCCAGCAAAAACTCCACGGTGCCGGCGCCCACATAGCCGATCGCCTGGGCCGCACGCACGGCCGCCTCACCCATGGCTTTACGCTGCTCGGCACTCAAGCCCGGTGCGGGTGCTTCTTCCACCACCTTTTGATGGCGACGTTGAATAGAACAGTCGCGCTCATTGAGGTACAGGCAATGGCCGTGTTGGTCGGCAAACACCTGAATCTCCACGTGGCGCGGCTTGAGCAGGTACTTCTCCACCAGCATCTGCCCATTGCCAAAGGACGACAGCGCCTCACGCTGGGCCGAGGCCAGGGCTTCGGCCAACTGGCTGACGTCCTCGACCACCTTCATGCCCTTGCCGCCGCCACCTGCCGTGGCCTTGAGCAGTACCGGGTAACCGATACGTTCGCAGGCATCGCGGAAAGTTTCCAGGTCCTGGTCCGCGCCGTGATAACCCGGCACCAACGGCACCCCGGCAGTTTCCATCAGCGCCTTGGCCGCCGATTTGCTGCCCATGGCATCGATGGCCGAGGCGGGCGGACCCAGGAAAACAAGACCGGCGGCTTCAATCGCACGAGCAAAGCCGGCGTTCTCCGACAGAAAGCCGTAACCCGGATGGATCGCCTGAGCGCCACTGGCTTGGGCGGCGGCGATCAGTTTGTCGATTTGCAGGTAACTGTCGGTGGCCTTGCTGCCACCCAGGTCAACCCGAATGTCGGCCTCGCGGCTATGGCGCGCATCGCGGTCGGTGGCGCTGTGGACCGCCACGGTGGTCAACCCCATCGCCTTGGCGGTGCGCATTACCCGGCAGGCGATTTCGCCACGGTTGGCCACCAGCACAGTGGTCAGTGTGCTCATGAACGTGGCTCCTGCGCTTGCCAGCTGGGCGGGCGTTTTTGCAGGAACGCGCGCAAGCCTTCCTGGCCCTCGGCGCTGACGCGAATCCGCGCGATGGCATTTTCGCAATACCGACGCAGCGCCGGGGTGAGGGCGCCGTTGCCGACTTCGCGCAGCAAATCCTTGCTGGCGCGCATGGCAGCCGGGCTGTTTTGCAACAGGTTGGCGATCCACAGTTCCACTTGCGCATCCAGCTCGGTGGCCGGGTAACTTTCCGCCAGCAGGCCAATGTCGCGTGCACGCTGGCCGCCAAAACGCTCGGCCGTCAGCGCATAGCGCCGCGCGGCCCGCTCGCCGATGGCCTGTACCACGAACGGGCTGATCACCGCCGGTGCCAGGCCGATGCGCACTTCCGGCAGGCAGAACTGCGCGTCATCGGCGCCAATCGCCATGTCGCAGCAACTGATCAAGCCCAGCGCGCCCCCGTAGGCTGCGCCTTGCACTACTGCCAGGGTCGGGATTTTCAGCTTGGCCAGGTTGTACATCAACTCGGCCAGCTCGCGCGCGTCGTCCAGGTTGGTGTGGTAATCCAGCTCGGCCGATTGCTGCATCCAGGCCAGGTCTGCGCCGGCGCTGAAGTGCTTGCCACGTGCGCGCAACACTAAAAAACGCAGGGATGCATCGGCCTGCACCTGGTCGAGGGCGATGATCAACTCGCGGATCATCTGCGCATTGAACGCGTTGTTCTTGGCTTCACGACTGAGCCACAGCGTGGCAAAACCACGGCTGTCGGTGACCAGTTCGAGGGTGTTGAAATCGCTCATGGGGTACAGCTCCATTTACATGCGGAACACGCCGAAGCGGCTCGGCTCGATGGGGGCATTCAGCGCGGCGGACAACGCCAGCGCCAGCACGTCACGGGTCTGCTGCGGGTCAATCACACCGTCATCCCACAAACGTGCGCTGGAGTAGTAGGGATGGCCCTGGGTTTCGTACTGGTCGAGAATCGGCTGCTTGATCGCGGCTTCTTCTTCGGCGCTGAACGCATTGCCCGCGCGCTCGGCCTGTTCACGCTTGACCTGCACCAGCACGCCGGCGGCCTGTTCGGCGCCCATCACACCGATGCGTGCGTTCGGCCACATCCACAAAAAGCGCGGGTCATAGGCGCGACCGCACATGCCGTAGTTACCGGCACCAAAGCTGCCACCGATGATCACCGTGAACTTGGGTACCTTGGCACACGCCACCGCTGTGACCAGCTTGGCGCCGTGCTTGGCAATGCCGCCGGCTTCGTATTTCTGGCCGACCATAAACCCGGTGATGTTCTGCAAGAACAGCAACGGAATCCCGCGCTGGCAGGCCAGTTCGATAAAGTGCGCGCCTTTTTGCGCGGCCTCGGCGAACAGAATCCCGTTGTTGGCCAGGATCGCAATCGGGTAGCCGTGCAGGTGCGCAAAACCACACACCAGCGTGGTGCCAAACAGCGCCTTGAACTCATCGAATACCGAGCCATCCACCAGCCGCGCGATCACTTCGCGCACATCAAATGGCTGCTTGGCATCGGCCGGGATCACGCCATAAAGTTCTTCGCTGCTGTACAACGGCGCCACCGGCGGGCGTTGCACTAACTCACCCTGCTTGCGCCAGTTGAGGTTGGCCACACTGCGTCGGGCCAGGGCGAGCGCATGTTCATCGCTGTCGGCATAGTGGTCGGCTACGCCGGAGATCTTGCAGTGCACATCGGCACCGCCCAGGTCTTCGGCGCTGACCACTTCGCCGGTCGCGGCTTTTACCAGCGGCGGCCCGGCGAGGAAGATCGTGGCTTGCTGGCGCACCATGATCGCTTCGTCGGCCATGGCGGGTACGTAGGCGCCACCGGCGGTGCAGGAGCCCATCACCACGGCGATTTGCGGGATGCCCTGGGCGCTCATGTTGGCCTGGTTGAAGAAGATCCGCCCGAAGTGTTCGCGATCAGGAAATACCTCATCCTGACGCGGCAGGTTGGCACCACCGGAGTCCACCAGGTAAATGCACGGCAGGCGGTTCTGCTCGGCGATGGTCTGGGCACGCAGGTGTTTTTTTACCGTGAGCGGGTAGTACGAGCCGCCTTTGACCGTGGCGTCGTTGGCGACGATCATGCATTCGACGCCTTCCACACGGCCGATTCCGGCGATCACGCCAGCGGCGGGCACGTCCTCGCCGTACACCTGGTGAGCCGCCAGTTGGCTGAGTTCCAGGAACGGTGAGCCAGGGTCGAGCAAGCGGTTGATACGCTCACGGGGCAGCAGTTTGCCGCGCGAGGTGTGCCGTTCCTGGGCCTTGGCGCCGCCGCCTTGCTGCACATGGGCGAGCAGGCTGTGCAGGGCGTCGACCTGTTGGCGCATCGCCGTGCTGTTGGCGGCGAACTCCGCTGAACGCGGGTTTAGCTGGGTATGCAAGGTGGCCATGGGGGGCGCTCCTTCAGCGGGTTTCGTTGAAGAGTTCGCGACCGATCAGCATCCGCCGAATCTCACTGGTGCCAGCACCGATTTCGTACAACTTGGCATCACGCAGCAGGCGCCCGGCGGGGAATTCATTGATGTAGCCATTGCCGCCGAGAATCTGGATCGCGTCCAGGGCCATTTGCGTGGCGCGCTCGGCACTGTAGAGGATCACCCCGGCGGCGTCCTTGCGCGTGGTTTCGCCACGTTCGCAGGCCTGGGCCACCGCGTAGAGATAGGCGCGGCTGGCGTTGAGCTGGGTGTACATGTCCGCGACCTTGCCCTGGATCAGCTGGAATTCGCCGATGCTCTGGCCGAACTGCTTGCGGTCATGGATGTAGGGCACGATCAGGTCCATGCACGCTTGCATGATCCCGGTCGGGCCGCCCGAGAGCACCACGCGCTCGTAGTCCAGGCCGCTCATCAGCACTTTGACGCCGCCATTGAGCACGCCAAGGATGTTTTCTTCGGGCACCTCGACGTCATCAAAAAACAGTTCGCAGGTGTTGGAGCCGCGCATGCCCAGCTTGTCGAACTTGTTGCTGCGGCTGAAGCCTTTGTAGTCGCGCTCGACGATAAACGCGGTGATGCCGTGAGGGCCTTTTTCCAGGTCGGTCTTGGCGTAGATCACGTAGGTGTTGGCGTCGGGGCCATTGGTGATCCAGGTCTTGCTGCCGTTGAGCACGTAGTGGTCACCACGTTTGTCGGCGCGCAGCTTCATCGAGACCACGTCGGAGCCAGCATTCGGTTCGCTCATGGCCAGGGCGCCGATGTGCTCGCCGCTGATCAACTTGGGCAGGTACTTGAGTTTTTGTTCGTGATTACCGTTGCGGTTGATCGGGTTGACGCACAGGTTGGAGTGCGCGCCGTAGGACAGCGCCCCTGACGCCGAACAACGGCTGATTTCTTCCATGATCACCACGTGCGCCAGGTAACCCAGACCGGCGCCGCCGTACTCTTCCGGCACGGTGATGCCCAAGAGGCCCATGTCCCCGAACTTGCGCCACAGGTCGGCATGGAACAGGT
>NZ_VBVZ01000400.1 GCF_005863185.1 Pseudomonas edaphica | reverse complement strand
CACCTGCTCCAGTTGCTCCTGCGGAATCCCTGGGCCACGGTCACTGATGACGATTTTCAAACTGTCCACCTGATCCTCAACCCGCACCACCACTTCTCGGCCATAACGCACCGCATTTTCCAGCAGGTTCTGCACGCAACGCTTGAGGCTGCGTGCATAGCCCGGCAGCGGTTGCCGGGCGCGACCGACAATGGTCACGCTTTCGCCCACGTCTTCAAGGTCGGCCTGCAGGCTTTGCAGCAAGGCATTGATGTCGATGTTCTGCCGCGTCTCGTTGATTTCGCCGCTGCTGACAAAATCCAGGGTGCTGGACACCATGTGTTCCATTTCTTCCAGGTCACTGCGAAACCGCTCCTTGGTGCGCGTGTCTTCGAGCATTTCGGTGCGCAGGCGCAGGCGTGTGATCGGCGAGCGCAGGTCGTGGGAAATCGCCGCCAGAAAGCGCGTGCGCTCGGCAATATTGGCTATCAACCGTTGCTGCATCGCATTAAACGCCTGGGCGGCGCGGCGCACTTCGGTGGGGCCGTCCAACGCTAACGGCGGGCGCTGGATATCCCGGCCCAGGGCTTCGGCGGCCTTGGCCAAGGCATTGAGCGGGCGGATGGCCAGGCGCACCGCCACCAACGCGATGATCACCAGCACCAGCACGCGCAGCAAATAGATGCGCATCACGTAGTCGAACAGCAAGTCCAGCGGCGACGTGCTGGTCCAGCCCTGCTCCTCACTGGCGTCCACCTGCAACCAGCGCCCATCGGGCAGGCGCAGGTCGATCAGGAACTGCCCGATGACCGGCTTGGAACTGAGCAGGGTCGAGAGCCCGGCGCCTTGCCCTTCGCCATCAACCAGAGACAGGCGCAGCAACATCAGGGTCTGGGCAGAACCGGTTTTCTCCGTCAGCACCTGCTTGATCAGCCGCTCGGTGGGCCGGTCACTGTCGGTCAACGTGCTCGGCGTGTTGCTGGCCTGATCGCTCAAGGTCAATTGAAAATGCGGGGTGTTGAGCAGTTTGATCAACTGGTCGGCCTGCTGCGGGTCGCTGTGTACCAGGCGCACCACGTCTGCCAGGCGTGTGGCGATCAACCGCGCAGGAATCTCCAGCACCTGGCCATGCCGACGGTCGTACCAGATGCTGCTGGTCAGCGCCTGGGCCGCGAGCATGCCGCTGACCAGAATCAGCACCAGCCGCCCGAACAGCGAACGCGGCAGCAGTCTCACGACTCCAGCACCACATCATCGGCAGTCAGCATGTAACCCTCGTTGCGCACGGTTTTGATCAGCCCCGCCGGCAGCTGCGAGCGCAGGCGGCTGACACACACGTCGATGGAGCGGTCGAACGGCGTGCTGTCCTTGTCGAACACATGGTTGAGCAAAAAGTCGCGACTCAACGGCCGGTTGGGGTGCTGCAACAGCAGGCGCAGCACACGGTAGTCCGAGTTGCCCAGGCTCACCACCACGCCCTCGGGCGTGAGCAATTGCCGCGCCCGTGTGTCGAGTTGCCAGCCGGCAAAACGAATACTCGGCGCCTCGTCCAGCCGCGCGCGGTCCGGAAAACTCTGCACCCGGCGCAACACCACCTTGATTCGCACCAGCAACTCACGCGGGTCGAACGGCTTGGGCAGGTAGTCGTCGGCGCCGATTTCCAGGCCGACGATGCGGTCGATCAACGAGCCTTTGGCGGTGAGCATTACCACCGGCGTGTTGGAACTGACGCGCAGTTCGCGGCACAGGCTCAAGCCGTCTTCGCCAGGCAGCATCAGGTCAAGCACGATCAGGTCGATCACATTCAGCGCCAGGCGGCGGCGCATTTCCTTGCCGTCGGCGGCGGTGGACACCTGAAACCCCGCGTCACTCAAGTAGTCGCAAAGCAACTGACGGATTTGCGGGTCATCATCAACGATCAGCAGGTGGTCAAGCTTGGCCATGGGCAGTCAATCCGAAAACTCAAAACGCAGGAGATAGCCGAAAGTTCATCCAGCGATACACGCAAATGTAATGGAATGTTGTGGGAAACCATAATCACGCATCAGCGATACAAAGCCAGGGTATGGCAGGCGGAATCGCTCTTTAGACTACCGAACCTAAATGAGAGTAATTGTAATTTAGACTCGGATCATCACCTATGTCATTGCCCACGCCCCAACGTCACACGCTGCACACAACCCTGGCACCGATGTTCGGTTTCCTCGCCGCCGGCAGTGTTGCGCCGACCGCCTGGGCCGATGCGCCGGCCGCCACGCCGAATGATTCGGTGGTAAGCCTGCCGCAAATCAAGGTCGACGGCCAGGAAGCCACCTCCACCTTCAAAGTCGACCGCGTGACCTCGGCCAAAATCAGCCAGCCGCTGCTCGACGCCCCGCAAAGCGTGACCATCGTGCCGCAGCAGGTGCTCAAGGAGCAGAACGCGCAGACCTTGCAGGAAGTGTTGCGCAACGTGCCCGGCATCACCTTCATGTCCGGCGAAGGCAACCTGGGCTGGGGCGATCTGTTTTCGATCCGTGGGTTTTCCTCCGAGCAAAGCCTGACCGTCGACGGCGTGCGCGACGCGGGCATGTCCACACGCACCGACACTTTCAACCTGCAACAGGCCGAAGTGTTCAAGGGCACGGGTTCGATCGAGTCCGGCGTTTCCGCCGTGGGCGGCAGCGTCAACCTGGTGAGCAAAGAAGCGCACCTGGGCGATGCCAACAAGGTGTCCGCCAGGATCGGCACCGACAGCTACCGTCGCCTCACCGCCGACCTCAATAAACAGCTGACCGACACCGCCGCCGTACGTATCAACCTGATGAAGCACTACAACCAAGTGGCCGACCGCGACGACGTGGACTACGACCGCTGGGGCATCGCCACCTCGTTCGGCTTCGGCCTGGGCACCGACACGCGCTTTTTCGTCGACACCTTTTACCAGAAAGACACCAATACGCCGGACGGCGGCGTGCCGATCCAGCGTGGCACCGACGGCCACCGCATGCCTGGCGTCAAACGCTCCGACTGGTACGGCGACTCCAGCCTTTATACCCAGGAGAACGAAACTACCTCGCTGACCGCCCGCTTCGAGCATGACTTTGACTGGCACGACGCCTACCTGCGCAACCAGACGCGCTGGGAACGCAGCGACAACTTCGCCGTGCTGTCGCCGGCACGCTTCTTCGTCGCCGATGCCAGCGGTAAAAAAACCTGCACCGGCGCCCGCTGTGCGACCTTGGGCTACACCGGCGTAGGGCCTATCAGCCAAGTGCCCGGCAGCACGGTGAATGCCTACACCGACTACGTGAACAACAGCAACACCGGCTACGGCATCCTGCGGGGCAGCGATTTTGGCCTGTCCAAGCGCTACACCATCCTGGATAACCAGACCGACTTCAGCTTCACGTTCAACACCGGCAGCCTGCAGCACGCCGTGGTCAGCGGCCTGGAGTTCTATCACGAGACCTACGGCGGCCTGAAACGCAACGCCGAAGTGCCGGCCGGCGATCTGTTCTTCAACATGAACGACCCCAGCCACAGCTTCGCCAGCACCTACGTGACCAAAGGCGAAGGCGACCCGCGCTCGGTGATCGATAACGCCGGTGTCTACGCGGGCGACACCGTCACCCTCAACGAGCAATGGCAAGTGCTCGGCTCGCTGCGCTACGACAACTGGCGCGCGCAAACCAGCCAGCGCGGCCAGGCCGACATCAGCAGCACCGACGGCGCAGTGAGCGGTCGCGTCGGCGCGGTGTACAAGCCATTGCCGAACGGCAGCATCTACGTGTCCTACAGCGAGGCGGCGCAACCGTCGGCGCTGGGCGCGTCCACCAACAACCAGATCTACGGCGCGTCCACCACCAGCAACTACAGCCCGGCCAAGTCGAAAACCTACGAGATCGGCACCAAGTGGGACATTGCCCACGACAGGCTCAATGTCACGGCGGCGATCTTCCGCACCGAATTGGACAACGCCTGGGAATACCAGGACGGCGAATCCGCCCCGGTGCGCGCCCTGCCCGCCAAGCGTGTGGACGGCATCGAACTCGGCCTGCAAGGCAACATCACCCCGCGCTGGACCGTCTACACCGGCTTCTCGGCGCTCAAAAGCACGCAGACCAAAGGTATCAATAAAGGCGCGGAAGCCAAGAACGTCCCCGACCTGACCGCCAACCTATGGACCACCTACGCCGTCACCGACGCCCTGAGCCTCAGCTACGGCGAGCAATACGTGGGCCGTCGCCGCTACAGCGACAACAAGGATGTCGGCGGTTTGAACAACAACAGCAGCTACGCCAACGGCCCGTCCGGCGTGTATGCGATCTACACCCGCGACCACGAAAAAGCCCCGGGTTACTGGCTGAGCAACCTGGCGGCGCAATACAAGGTGAACAAGGACACCACGGTCAACCTCAACCTCAACAACGTGTTCAACACGTTCTACTACAGCCAGGTTGGCGCGTCCCTTGACGGCTTCCAGCTCTACGGCATCCCAGGTGCCGGTCGCACGCTCACAGCCAGTGTCGATTATGAATTCTGATTGCCCCTCACCCGGAGTCCTTTCCATGTTCAAACCTCGTAACGTGCTTAAGCTCGGCGTGCTGTGCGCCGCGCTGGTCCTCGGCCACGCCGAAACTGCGGCTGCCCATGAAGTCACCGACGTGTTGGGCCGCAAGGTCGAGGTCAAAGACCACGTCAAACGTGTGGTGCTGGGCGAAGGCCGCTTGATTTCGGCGTTTGCCTTGCTCGACAAGGACGCGCCGTTCCAGCGCATCGTCGGCTGGCAGAACGATTTGAAGCTGCTGGACCAGCACACTTACAACGCCTATGTGGCGAAGTTTCCTACGGTGAAAGACATCCCGTTGATCGGGCAAGCGTCGGAGCAGAGTGTCAGTGCTGAGGAGATTCTCTCGCTGAAACCGGATCTGGCGGTGTTCAGCATTTCCGGCCACGGCCCGACCGAACACAGCGCGGTGGCAGACGTGCTGGCCAAAGCCGGCATCCCGGTGTTGTTCGTCGACTTTCGCATCAACCCGGTGCAAGGCACCCACACCAGCATGAACGCGCTGGGCCAGGCCTTGGGCCGTGAAGCCCAGGCCAAGGCGTTTCTGGGTTTCTATGACCAGCACATCAAGGCCATCACCGACGCCGTTGCCACCTTGCCTGCCGGCCCGCGCCCGAGTGTGTTCCTCGAATTACTGGCCGGTGCCTGGCAGGCGCCGGGGCACACCACCGGCAAAAGCGGCATGGGTGAAGTGATCAAGCTGGTCGGCGGGCGCAATATCGCCGCCGAGGTGGTGCCGGGTGCGCTGGGGGATATCAGCGTTGAATACGCGCTCAAGGCCGACCCGGATGTGTACGTGGCCACCGGCAACCACAAGCCTGGGCTGATTCTCGGCGCTGGCGTGAGCACCGATGAAGCCCGTGAGGCGTTTGATCGGGTATTGGCGCGGCCGGAGTTCGCCAGCCTCCGTGCCATCCGCGAAGGCAATGCCCACGGCCTGTGGCACGATTTCTACAACTCGCCGTACAACCTGCTGGCGATTGAAGTATTGGCCAAATGGGTACACCCGGAACTGTTCGCCAAGCTCGACCCGCAAGCGACTATGGAACAGATCAACCAGCAGTTTTTGGGGATGCCGCTGCAGGGTGCTTACTGGATTGACGCCAAAACCAAGTAACCCCTAGCGCCATGCACAAATGCACAAATGCAGGAATGCAGGAATGCAGGAATGCAGGAATGCAGGAATGCAGGAATGCAGGAATGCAGTCAGTGTGG
>NZ_VBVZ01000003.1 GCF_005863185.1 Pseudomonas edaphica | reverse complement strand
GCAATCAGTAGCACCGGGCAAGCCACAGCCTCGGCAAAACCCATATGGGCAATGTCATTGGCGCGCAGGTTGATCTCGGCAGGCGACCCCGCGCCTTCCACCATCAACACCGGGTAAGCCGCGCTCAGGCGTGTGTGAGAGGCTAGCACCGCCTGCATCGCGATGGCTTTATAGTCGTGATAGGCCACGGCGTTCATGCTGGTCACGGCGCGGCCATGGATGATGACTTGGGAGCCGGTGTCGCTGTTGGGTTTGAGCAGCACCGGGTTCATGTCAGTGTGTGGCGCCAGGTTGGCGGCCTGGGCTTGCACCGCCTGGGCGCGGCCGATCTCGCCACCTTCAGCGGTCACGGCACTGTTGAGCGCCATGTTCTGCGGCTTGAACGGCGCCACCGCGATGCCTTGGCGCACCAGCCAGCGACACAGCGCGGTCACCAGGGTACTTTTGCCCGCGTCGGAGGTGGTGCCTTGCACCATCAGCGTACTCATGGTGCTTCCTTGTAGACAGCCAGGGCTTCGTCGAGTCGCAGCCAATCTGCCTCGGTATCGGGCAAGCCAAAGCGCAGGCTGCTGTCGTGGACAAACAGGCGCAGCAGAATGCCGCGCTGGGCCATGAATTCATGCATGCGTTCGGCGTGCGGGGTGATCAGCCACTGGAACAGGGCGCAGCCACCGTGGGGTTGAAAGCCGTGGCGTTCGAGCAGGTCAAACAAGCGCCGGCCCGCTTCGACACAGCGCTCACGCTGACGAACCTGCCCGGCGGTATCACGCAGGCACACTTGCCCGAGCACGCGGGTCGGCCCGCTGACGGCCCACGGCCCAACCTGCTCGGCCAACAGCCGCAGCAACCGGCGCTCAGCCAGCACGAAGCCCAGGCGCACACCGGCCAGGCCGAAAAATTTGCCGAACGAGCGCAATACAATCAGGCCGACATGATGGGTGTGGCTGGCCAGGCTGAGCTCTGGTGTGACGTCCATGAATGCCTCGTCCACCACCAGCCAACCGCCGCGTTGGGCCAGCCGCGCGTGCCAGTCCAGCAGGCGTTGCGGGCTCAGGCTAAGGCCGGTGGGGTTGTTGGGGTTAACCACCACCAGCACGTCAAGGCTGTCGAGAAAGAAGTCGACTTCCTGCTCCTGCACTTCGCGCACCACATACCCGGCGCGGCGCCAGGCTTCGGCGTGCTCGGCGTAACAGGGCGACAACACGCCAACCTTGCCGGAGCGGCGCAGGCGCGGCAGCAGCTGGATCGCCGCCTGGGAGCCCGGCACCGGCAGCAGGTGGGCGGCACCGTAATAGTCGCAGGCGGCCTTTTCCAGGCCGTCGTCGGCTTCCGGCAAACGCGCCCAGGCGCGCAGCGGGATGTCCGGGATCGACCAGGGCCAGGGCGCGAGGCCGCTGGACAGGTCAAGCCAATCGGCCTCGGCAATCCCGTATTCAATCACCGCCTTACGCAGGCGCCCACCGTGCTCAAGCATACAATTGCGCCCCCGCGCAGAGGATCAACAGCCATAACCAAACGCCACGCTGCACCAGTTGCCAGCCACGGTCGATGGCGTCGGCATCGGCGGCCGGGCCTTCGCCCAACTGCGGACGCTGATGCAGCTCGCCGTGATAGATCGCCGCGCCACCCAGCTCGACGCCCAGGGCGCCCGCCCCGGCCGCCATCACCGGACCCGCGTTGGGACTGTCCCAGGTGGGGCCTTGGGTGCGCCAGCATTTGAGCGCCAAGCGAGTTTTGCCTAAAACGGCGTAGGTCAGCGCCACCAGCCGTGCAGGAATATAGTTGAGTACATCGTCGATCCTGGCGGCTGCCCAGCCGAAGCGCTCGAAGCGTTCGTTGCGATAGCCCCACATGGCGTCGAGAGTGTTGCTCAGGCGGTACAGCACCACGCCCGGCACACCGGCGACCACAAACCAGAACAACGCGGCGAATACCGCGTCGCTGCCGTTCTCCAGCACTGACTCGGTGGCGGCGCGGGCGACTTCGGTGCTGTCCAGCTCGCTGGTCTGGCGACTGACCAGATAACTCACACGTTTGCGCGCTTCATCCAGGTCACCGCTGCGCAACGCCTGCGCAACCGGGATCACATGTTCACCCAGGCTGCGCATGCCGAGCGCCAGGTACAGCGCCAGGATTTCCAGGACCCAGCCGATATAGGGCGCCCACGATAACGCGGTCGCCAGCAGTGTCAGCGGCACCACGGCGATAAACCATGCGGTCACGCCGTGGCTGCGCCAGCCACGGCCACCGGTGTTGAAACGTTGCTCGATGCGCCCGGCGAAATTGCCGAACGCCACCAGCGGATGCCAGCGCCTGGGTTCACCCAGCAGCGCATCCAGCGCCACCGCAGCGACACACAGCAAGGCCACACTCATTGACTCACTCCCCACACATTCTCATACAACATGTCACTCAGCGGCCGTGGTTCGGTCCAGCCTTCGAGTTGCAACATCGGTGCCGGGTAGAACTCGGCCACCGGGCCCAGGCACAACACGGCCAGGGGTTTGGCGCCGGGCGGCAGGCCCAGCAGGTCGGCCAGGGCTTGTGGCTCGAACAGCGAGACCCAGCCCATACCAATGCCCTCGACACGGGCGGCCAGCCAGAGATTCTGGATCGCGCAGGACAGCGACGCCATGTCCATCTCCGGCAAGGTGCGCCGGCCAAAAATATGGCGCTCGCGGTCGTCCATCAACGCGGCCACCAATACTTCGGCGCAGTCGTGGATGCCTTCGACCTTGAGCTTCATGAATTCGTCGGAGCGCTCGCCCAGGGCTTCGGCGGTGCGCACGCGTTCTTCCTCCACCAATTGCTGAATATTCCCACGCAGTTGACGGTCGCTGATGCGGATAAACCGCCAGGGTTGCATCAAGCCCACGCTGGGCGCCTGGTGTGCGGCCTGGAGCAGGCGGTGCAGCAATTCGGGCGCGACCGTGCCGCCGGTGAAGTGGCGCATGTCGCGGCGTTCGGCGATGGCGCGGTAGACGGCTTGGCGGTCGGCTTGGGGATAGGCGTTGTTGGTCATGGCCCTATCGCGGGCAAGCCCGCTCCCACATTTGCAATGCATTCCCCTGTGGGAGCTGGCTTGTCGGGTCGCCGCATCGCTGCGATAGCGGTCTCAATGCTCGGCGCGAAGAGTGCGGCCACCGCCGTTGGATTCGACGGAAAATAAAAGTGCACATATGAAGCCGTCATCCGCCCCTGCCGATACACCGCCTCCGCCCCGCGCCCGCCATTGGGGCTCAGGCCGCGGGCAATCGGCTGCCATTCGGTGCTGGTCAGGGAATGGTGATAGGTATGGCCGCGCAGCACGCCTTCGGGCAACTCGACACTTTGCAGGGCCAGGGCGGCAAGTTTCTTTTGCATCACCGCATCGCCTTGCAGCAGGCCGACCAGTTCGGCACGGGCGCCGTCCACATCGGTGAGCGAATCCAGCAGGTAGAGCATGCCGCCACATTCAGCCAACAGTGGTTTGCCAGCCGCATGATGGGTGCGAATAGCCGCAAGCATCCGGGTGTTTTCAGACAGTGCCTGGTGATGCAATTCGGGATAGCCGCCGGGCAAGTACAGGCTGTCGGCGTCGGGCAATTGGTGATCATGGATCGGCGAGAAAAACTTCAACTCAGCGCCCATTGCCCGCAACAGATCCAGGCTGGCGCCGTAGGTAAAAGCGAAGGCTTCATCACGGGCTACGGCAATACGCACACCGGCCAACAGCGGCTCAGCCTCAATCAGTTGCGGCGCGGCGAACGTCACCGGCGGCGGCAACGCCACTTCGCAGCTGCTGCCCAGCGCCTGGGCTGCGGCGTCCAGGCGCGCATCGAGGTCATTGAGTTCACTGGCTTGCACCAGGCCCAGGTGACGGCTCGGTAATTCAATTCCCGTTTCACGGGACAGCGCGCCATACCAGCGCAGGCCTTCGGTGAGGCTGCCCTCGAGCAGCTGCGCATGACGCAGGGTGCCAACGCGATTGGCCAGCACACCGGCGAATGGCAAGTCCGGCTGGTAGCGCGCCAGGCCCAAGGCCAAGGCACCAAAGGTCTGGGCCATGGCGGTGCCATCAATGACCCCGAGCACCGGCACACCAAAGTGCCGCGCCAGGTCGGCGCTCGACGGTGTGCCGTCAAACAGCCCCATTACGCCTTCGATGAGAATAAGGTCAGCCTCGCCGGCTGCTTCCCACAGCAAGCGGCGACTTTCTTGCTCGCCCACCATCCACATGTCCAACTGATACACCGGCGCACCGCTGGCGCGCTCGTGGATCATCGGGTCGAGAAAATCCGGCCCGCATTTGAACACGCGCACCTTGCGCCCCAGGTTGCGGTGCAAGCGGGCGAGCGCGGCGGTGACGGTGGTTTTGCCCTGGCCGGACGCCGGTGCGGCGATCAATACGGCTGGGCAATGACGGGGCTGATTCAAAGTTCGACGCCCTTCTGTGCCTTGATACCGGCTTGGAACGCGTGCTTGAGCATGCCCATTTCGGTGACGGTGTCGCCCATTTCGATCAGTTCAGGCTTGGCGCCACGGCCAGTCACCACAACGTGCTGCATGGGTGGGCGGGCCTGCAGGTCGCTGAGCACCTGGTCCAGATCGAGGTAGCCGTGCTTGAGGGCGATGTTCAACTCGTCCAGCACCACCAGGCCGATGGACGGGTCTTGCAGCAATTCGCGGGAAACTGCCCAGGCGGCTTCGGCGGCGGCGATGTCGCGCTGGCGGTCCTGGGTTTCCCAGGTGAAGCCTTCGCCCATTACATGGAAACGCACTTGCTCGGGGAAACGCCGGAAGAACAACTCTTCGCCGGTGCTGTTACGCCCCTTGATGAACTGCACCACGCCGCACTGCATGCCGTGGCCCATGGCGCGGGCGAGCATGCCGAATGCCGAGCTGCTTTTGCCTTTGCCGTTACCGGTCAGCACCAGCAGCAAGCCGCATTCGTTTGGGGAATTGGCGATACGCTCGTCGATCACGGCTTTTTTGCGCAGCATGCGCGCCAGGTGGCGTTCGTCGCGGTCGGGGGAATCAGTCATGGCAGCTCTCCGTTGGGGCTGGACAAAAACGGCGGGCAGGAAAAAGAAAAACAGACAGCCAAGCATCGCCCACCGTGATGCTGTTGGATGATCCAGGCCGGTCTCCGGGCTCATGAGTGGCGCTCTGCTGATAGCGCGAGCAGGCCAACGGCGCGCCTTCCCATATCACGCGGATACAGTGGCAAAAGGCACCGTTTTGACTCATTTACCGTTGCGGGGGCAGCGCCGGAATTGCGGCTGCGCTGTGTACAAACGCGCTCACTCACCGGCTTCCCTGTTTCACTCTGTCGGCACATGGGCCACAGAGCACCTGGAACAAGCCGCGAAGGTTAGTGGGTTGGGGGTGGAGCGTCAATTAAAGCTGGCCTTGCACTTGAACCATCCGACTGCCGCGCTTCTCTACCTTTACAGGTATTAAGGAGAAAACCATGTACAAAACCAGACTCGCCTTACTGATCATGCTGGCAGGCACCCTCGCCGCCTGCGGTGAAAGCTCTACCCTGCAGGTCTCGGACGGCACCGGGCCATCGCCCAAGCTGCCGGAGCCGAACAAAACCCTGATCCCCACCGTAAACATCGCCCCGGCGATCGGCTGGCCGGAGGGTGCCAAGCCGACAGCCGCTGCCGGGACTCAAGTAGCGGCATTTGCCGAAGGCCTGGATCACCCGCGCTGGCTCTACGTTTTGCCTAACGGGGATGTGCTGGTAGCCGAAACCAATTCGCCACCCAAACCAGAAGACGCCACGGGCATTCGTGGCTGGGTGATGGAGAAGGTCATGGGCCGCGCGGGCGCGGGCGTGCCGAGCCCGAACCGCATCACACTGCTGCGCGATGCCGACCATGATGGCGTGGCCGAGACGCGCACGGTGTTTCTGGAGAACCTCAATTCACCGTTTGGCATGACCCTGGTGGGTAACGACCTGTACGTCGCCGATTCGGACAAGCTGCTGCGCTTCCCTTACCAGCCGGGTGAAACCGCGATCAAGGAGGCCGGCACCAAGGTGATCGACCTGCCGGGCGGCAGTATCAACCACCACTGGACCAAAAATGTGGTGGCCAGCAAGGACGGCAGCAGGTTGTATGTGAGTGTCGGCTCCAACAGCAATGTCGGTGAGAATGGCCTGGCGGCGGAGGAAGGCCGAGCGGCGATCTGGGAGGTCGACCGCGCCACGGGCCAGCACCGTATCTTTGCCTCCGGTTTGCGCAACCCCAATGGCATGGCCTGGGAACCGCAGAGCGGCAAGCTGTGGACGGCGGTCAACGAGCGCGACGAAATCGGCAGCGACCTGGTGCCGGACTACATCACCTCGGTCAAGGATGGCGCGTTTTATGGCTGGCCCTTCAGTTACTACGGCCAACATGTGGACGTGCGGGTCTCACCGCAAAACCCCGACCTGGTCGCCAAGGCCATCGCCCCGGACTATGCCGTGGGGCCGCATACCGCGTCCCTTGGGTTGACGTTTGCCGAGGGCAGTAAACTCCCGGCACAGTTCAGCAACGGCGCTTTTATTGGCCAGCATGGTTCGTGGAACCGCAAACCGCACAGTGGCTACAAGGTGATCTTCGTGCCGTTCGAGGGTGGGCAACCCAAGGGGCAGCCGGTGGACGTGCTGACCGGGTTTCTCAATAAAGACGAAAAAGCCATGGGCCGGCCGGTGGGCGTGGTGATTGATCAGCAAGGGGATTTGCTGGTGGCCGATGATGTGGGGAATAAGGTGTGGCGGGTGTCGGCGGTTAAGTAACTGCCTTGTATGGGGCCCATGTGGGAGCTGGCTTGCCTGCGATGGAATCGCCTCGGTTTAACTGACAGACCGAGCCGCCTGAATCGCAGGCAAGCCAGCTCCCACACAAGCCGGCTCAGACACTTGGGCCCGAGTGGCTTAAGGATTACGCGCCAGGCTTGCCGGCAACACGCGCTTGGCGCTCAGGTAGGCATTCTGCCAATAGGCCTTGGACAAGGTGTCCAACTTCACCGTACCGCCCGTTTGCGGGGCATGTACGAATCGCCCCTCACCCACGTAGATACCTGCGTGGCTTACCCGCGAGCCGCCACCGGTGGCGAAGAAGATCAAGTCGCCGGTTTGCAGGTTGTTCTCGCTCACATCCTGAGCGCGCATCACGATCAGTTCGCGGGTGGTGCGTGGCAGGCTGATGCCGGCGGCGTCACGGTACACAAAGCCGATCAGGCCGCTGCAATCGAACCCGGAGTCCGGAGTGTTGCCGCCCCAACGGTAAGGCGTGCCGACCAGGCCCAGCGCACGGAAGAGCACGTCTTCGGCAGCTGGCGAGAAATTTTGGGTCGAATAGTTGAACACCGGCCTGGGCTTGACCGCGACAGGCGCAGGCGGCGGTGGACGGCTTGCGCAGGCGCTGAGGAGCGCGGCGCAAACAAGAAGAATGAGGCGGGCTGAGGTCGACATGGGCAGAACAATCCTGATCTGGATGCGGCTTTCGCTGCCGAACGCTGAAAACCAGAACGCGCAAGCAAAGCTCGCGCGAACGGATTACAACAATGTCCAGGGATTCTAGCGCTTACGCGTCAAACTTCAAGTATCACTTTAACTTTACTTACTAGCGGTAACCGTAGTCGGGGCCATGGCGAGGGCGCGCTTGGCTTCGATGAAGGTTTTGCTCCAGTAGCTGTCACCCAGGTTGTCGACTCGAACACCGCCACTGCGACGGCTGCTGGAGTGGATAAACTGGTTATCGCCCAAGTAGATACCGGCGTGGCTTACACGACCACGGCCTGCCGTACTAAAGAAAAGCAGATCACCGGGCTTGAGGTTGTTGCGTGCGACCAACGGTGCATCCACGTTGATCATTTCGCGTGTCGAGCGTGGCAAATTCATGCCGGCTTCTTCACGGAACAGGTAGCCGATAAAGCCGCTGCAGTCGAAACCGGCTTCAGAGGTACCGCCGAAACGGTAACGGGTACCGATCAGGGACATGCCGCGTTCGAGGATACTGTCGGCCAGAACGGGAAGCTGGTAAGGCTTGTTGCCGGCGAAGGCAGCCAGTTCTTTCTCAGTAGCCTGCTCTTCTTTATAAAGAGCTTCTTCATAGACAGTAGAAGACTGCGCTGCAACGAACTTTGCCTGATTTTGAACCTGTGGTTTTTGCTGCTCAGCCACGTTTTGAGTGTGGGTGGCGCAACCAAACAACAGGGTAACGAGTGCGAGAGGCACGAGGGGTGCGAAGCGATTTAGCATGGGCACGACCGTGGCTGATGTGTAAAGAAGTCGAGACTATGCCCTCTATCACATCGATTTGCAAATTCAATCGTGATCTATGTGACTTCTGGTTTGGACTATGACATCTAAGCCCTTAACACCCTATTCATGCCTGTTGCGTGGCCAAACCGGCCAAAACGCAGGTTTTCTGGCGCCTGGAAGTTGCCGAAAACCCCACTGGACAAGCGCTGGCTACCAGCCGAGGGTTTCCTTGAGAAACGGAATGGTCAGCTTGCGCTGGGCCTGCAGCGAGGCCTGATCGAGCTGTTCGAGCAATTCGAACAACGCGCTCATGCTGCGGGTGCCACGGGTAAGGATAAAGTGCCCGACCTCATCGGTCAGGTGCAGGCCACGACGCGATGCACGCAATTGCAGGGCACGCAGCTTGTCTTCGTCGGAGAGTGGGCGCATTTGAAAGATGAGCGCCAGGGTCAGGCGTGATTTGAGGTCAGCCAGTTTCACCGGCAGTTCACGCGGCGAGGTGGACGCAGCAATCAACAAGCGCCGGCCGCTGTCACGCAAGCGGTTGAACAGGTGAAACAGCGCCTCTTCCCAATCTGCCTTGCCGGCGATGGCCTGCAGGTCATCCAGACACACCAGTTCGTATTGCTCAAGGTGGTCGAAGATGCCGATGCCACGGTCCATCAGCTCAGCCAGCGGCAAGTAAACCGCCGGCTCGCCCATCTGCTCGAAGCGCAGGCACGCGGCCTGTAACAGGTGGGTACGCCCCACGCCGTGTTTGCCCCACAGATAGATCAGGCTTTCAGTCCACCCGGCGTCGGCTTCGCAGAGTCGCTCGACATAGCCGAGTGCAGCGGCATTGGCGCCTGGGTAGTAATTGATAAAGGTGGCGTCGTCACGCAGACGCACACCCAAGGGCAGCTGAATCGGTTTCATGCTGACTGAACGGCTCCAAACGAACCGTTAGTGGCCTCTGTGTAAAGTTTGCAAAGTTTATACTCGTGAAGCCGGGCGCACAATGCAGCAGACCACAAGCAAAATCAAAGGTTTGCGTTAACTTGGGGCGATTTGCGCAAATTGTTTGACACCCCGCCCCAGAAACAACAAACCCGGCTTAGGCCGGGTTTGTTGCGAAACGGTTACAGGTCCGGGTCTTCAACCCCGGTATACGCATCCGAATCCTTATATAGATCATGGACGTGGCGCACCAACACCATGATCACCGCCGCCACCGGCAGCGCCAGCAAGATGCCAGTAAAACCAAACAGCTCACCACCCGCCAGGATCGCAAAGATCACCGCTACCGGGTGCAAGCCAATGCGGTCACCCACCAGCAGTGGCGTCAGCACCATGCCTTCCAAAGCCTGGCCGACCATGAACACCGCGACGATCCCAAGCATCGGGTACAGGTCGCCGCCAAACTGGAACAACCCGGCCACCAACGCCGCGCCGATGCCAATCACAAAGCCCATGTACGGCACGATGGCGGCCAAGCCGGCGATCAAGCCGATCAACAGTCCCAGCTCCAAACCAATCGCCATCAGGCCGGCGGCATAGATGATCCCCAGCGCCAGCATTACCAGCAACTGACCGCGTACAAACGCGCCGAGCACCTCGTGGCACTCTTGTGCCAGGGAAACGATGCGCTCTTCGTTATTGCGTGGCAGCAGGCTGCGGATCTTGGCCATCATGATGTCCCAGTCACGCAGCAGATAGAACGCCACCACCGGGATCAGCACCAGGTTGGTCAGCCAGCCGATCAATGCAAGGCTGGAGGCCGTGGCCTGGCTGAGCACCACACCGACAATGTCGGTGGTCTGGCCCATATGCTCACTGATCGCGGCCTTGACCTTGTCGAACTTCCAGAAGCCATCCGCCAGCCCCAGCTTGGCCTGAGCCCACGGCATCGCCGTGTGCTGCAACCAGTCGAGCATTTGCGGCGCCAGCTCATAGAGACGGAACAGCTGCTTGGCCAGCATCGGCACCAACACCAACACCAGCACCGTGATGATCAATGTGAACAGCGCAAACACCGTCACCACACCCCAGGTGCGCGACATGCCGATTTTCTCCAGTCGATCCACCACGGGATCGAACAGATAGGCGAGCAGCAACGCCACCAGGAACGGCGTCAGGATCGAATGCAGCAAGAACACAAAAACGCACAGCAGGACAACCCCACCAAGCCACACCCAACGACGCGTATCCGCCATAAACCACTCCATCTATCATTTGTTTCCTTCTATCTATATAGAAGGAAGATCACCTACCAACGAAAACGTAACTGCGCCTGGGGCTCCGGGGCAGCCGGCGGCTGCGTACCATCGGCCACCGGCGGTTGAACCGGCGCTTCGCCCGCAGGCACTTCCTGCAACTTGGCCAGGCTCAACTGAGTGCGCAACTGATCGGCACTGCCGTTGACCCGATACACAATGCGATTGCCATCCACCCGCTGTGGCTGAGCGCCAAAGGGTTCAAGCAGATGGCCCAAGGCGGCATAGCGCTCCAGATTCATGCCCTGCACTTCGAGCAGCTGTTCGGTGCTCACACCTGGTTTGACGGCAAAACGCGGTGCCAGTTTTTGACTGACCGCCAACATCACGGCATCGGCCACCGCGCCAGTGTCAGCGCCCTGGGCGGTGCCCTGCTCGCTTTTGTCGCCCAGCCACAGGCGCCATTTGGCCTGCCACTGGCTGCCTTCCTGGCGCGCGTGCACGGCCAGCAACGCGTCGGCGCCGTAGCGTTCGGAGGCGGCGCGCAAGGGCGTGGCATCGGCACTTTCCAGATTCGGTGCAGTGGCGACGACCTGCTCATCCAAGTCACCCAAGGGCAAACGCAACGGCAAGCCGCGGTGTTGCGCGGCACGACGCAGTGCACCGGCTATCGCCTGGCCATCACCGACCAGACTGCTGCCGTCAGTGGAATCGTTGAGCCACCAGCCGAGGATCGACGGCCGATTGCTGCCCCAGATCGACAGGCCCGCTTCACGCAGGGCGCGATCGGTGCTCACAGGGTCGAAGTCAACTTGCAGGCTTTCCGGCGGGCCGGCGTCGTAGCCGTATTGGCTGATGATTTGCTGCGGGTCTTTGCGGATCGCCGCCAGGCCTGGGCCGTCGGCAGCCTTGGCATCGCCGGTCAGGCGGATCACCAGGGTTTGCACGGCGCGCTGGGTGGCCTGGTCACGCTCTTGGGGCGACTGGCTGGCAACCGGTTCAAGTACTTGATAAAGGCCATTGAGGGTTTCGGCATGACTCGCCAGGCTGACCAACGACAAGCAGCCTACAAAGAAGAAATTACACAGACGCATGGAAGATTCCCGAACGACAAATTTAGCGGCTGGAACAGACCGCGCGAACTCGGCTTGGCAAGGCTGTGACCACAGCAGCCGGTAAAACATTCACAGGGTCATGGCAGTTTTTGTACTGTCATAACGATAGCGGGTTAAAGGCTATACCTTAATACACGCCATTACCGGCACGTTTAGCATTTTTTTAACCGGCTTTTTTAACCTATATGGCCCTGCCCGTCGGCCCGAGGATGGCCGCTGCCCCTCAAGCCTGATAAAATCGCGCGCCTTCGCAGACCGTCAGCGGCTGGGCCTTTTACCAAAAGCGCCTGCCGGCTCGGTCGTTACCCAGAAATCCCCCCTAAAGGCCTGGATCATGAGCAAGCAACCCTCCCTGAGCTACAAGGACGCCGGTGTAGACATCGACGCCGGTGAAGCATTGGTCGAACGCATCAAGAGCGTCGCCAAGCGCACTGCGCGCCCCGAAGTCATGGGCGGCCTGGGCGGTTTTGGCGCCCTCTGCGAAATCCCGGCCGGCTACAAGCAGCCTGTGCTGGTGTCCGGCACCGACGGCGTGGGCACCAAGCTGCGCCTGGCGCTGAACCTGAACAAGCACGACACCATCGGTATTGACCTGGTTGCCATGTGCGTCAACGACCTGGTGGTGTGTGGCGCAGAGCCGCTGTTCTTCCTCGACTACTACGCCACCGGCAAGCTGAACGTGGACACCGCTGCTCAAGTGGTCACCGGCATCGGCGCCGGCTGCGAGCTGTCGGGTTGCTCTCTGGTCGGCGGCGAAACCGCTGAAATGCCAGGCATGTACGAAGGCGAAGACTACGACCTGGCCGGTTTCTGCGTCGGTGTTGTCGAAAAAGCTGAAATCATCGACGGTTCCAAAGTCGCAGCCGGTGACGCCCTGCTCGCCCTGCCATCGTCCGGCCCGCACTCCAACGGCTACTCGCTGATCCGCAAGATCATCGAAGTGTCCGGCGCCGACATCGAGAATACCCAGCTCGACGGCCAGCCGCTGACCGACCTGCTGATGGCCCCGACCCGCATCTACGTGAAGCCTTTGCTCAAGCTGATCAAGGACACCGGCGCCGTCAAAGCCATGGCCCACATCACCGGTGGTGGCCTGCTGGACAACATCCCGCGCGTGCTGCCTAAAGGCGCACAGGCGATTGTCGACGTGGCAAGCTGGACGCGTCCTGCCGTGTTCGACTGGCTGCAAGCGCAAGGCAATGTCAACGAAACCGAAATGCACCGCGTGCTGAACTGCGGCGTAGGCATGGTTATCTGCGTGGCTCAAGAGCACGTTGAAACCGCGCTGAACGTACTGCGTGAAGCGGGCGAGCAGCCTTGGGTTATCGGCCAGATCGCAACCGCTCCAGAAGGCGCGGCCCAGGTTGAACTGAAGAACCTCAAGGCTCACTGATGCCTGAGACCTGTGATGTCGTGGTGCTGCTCTCCGGCACCGGCAGTAACTTGCAGGCCCTGATCGACAGCACGCGCACCGGCGATAGCCCGGTGCGCATCGCTGCGGTGATCTCCAACCGCAGCGACGCCTACGGCCTGCAACGCGCCAGGGACGCGGGTATCGACACCCGCTCCCTGGATCACAAGGCTTTCGAAGGTCGCGAGGCCTTCGACAGCGCCTTGATCGAACTGATCGACGCCTTCAATCCCAAACTCGTGGTGCTTGCCGGTTTCATGCGCATCCTCAGCGCCGATTTCGTGCGGCACTACCAAGGGCGCCTGCTCAATATTCACCCGTCCCTGCTGCCCAAATACAAAGGGTTACACACACACCAACGCGCCCTTGAGGCCGGCGACACGGAGCATGGCTGCAGCGTGCACTTTGTCACCGAGGAACTCGATGGCGGGCCTCTGGTCGTACAGGCAGTGGTTCCGGTAGAGTCTGCAGATTCGGCGCAGACACTTGCGCAACGGGTTCACACCCAGGAACACAGGATTTACCCGCTGGCTGTTCGCTGGTTTGCCGAGGGACGATTGATTCTCGGCGAACAGGGTGCATTATTGGACGGTCAGTTACTCGCGGCCAGCGGCCACTTGATTCGAACCTAGGAGATTTTATGCGTCGCGCCCTGCTCTTCGCTTTTGCGCTGTTCGCCTTGCCCGCTGTGCAAGCAGCAGACCTTCACCCTTTCTCCGCCAGCTACACCGCCGACTGGAAGCAGTTGCCCATGAGCGGCTCGGCCGAGCGCAGCCTGGTCAAGAATGACAATGGCTCGTGGACCTTGAATTTCAAGGCGTCCATGATGATCGCCAGCCTCACCGAGACCAGCGTTATCCGTCTCGACAAAGATGCCCTGCAGCCCGTGAGCTACAGCTTCGAGCGTGGCGGCCTGGGCAAGTCGAAGAAGATCAACCTGGACTTCGACCAGACGGCCAAGAAAGTCACCGGCTTTGAAAACAAAGACCCGGTCAACGTCGCCCTGCAAAGCGGCATGCTCGACAAGTCGACTTACCAGTTGGCACTGCAACGCGATGTGGCGGCCGGCAAGAAGAGCATGAGCTACATCGTCGTTGAAGGCACCGACACCGACACCTACGACTTCCGCGTGATTGGCCCGGAAAAGGTCCAGACCAAGGTCGGCTCCATCGATGCGATCAAGGTTGAACGTGTACGTGACCCGACTCAAAGCAAGCGCATCACCCAGATGTGGTTTGCCAAGGACCTGGGCGGCATTTTGGTTGCCCTGCGCCAGGTGGAAACCGACGGCAAGGAATACAACATCATGCTGCAGGACGGTACCGTTGATGGCCAGGCTATCAAAGGTAGCTGATACCGTGATGTGATTAAAAAGAGCCTCGCTGAATGCGGGGCTTTTTTTCGCCTGGAGGTTTTGTGTTGAAACCACTACCGCTATCGCAGGCAAGCCAGCTCCCACAGGTGAATGCATTTCAAATGTGGGAGCTGGCTTGCCTGCGATGGCGGCTCAATGATCAACACAAGGCTCCAGCCGGTCGCAAACATGAAACTTTTGTCATAAAACTCAGCACCCTGCGACGCAATGTCGCGATTTGCGTGGCCTGCAGCACTGTTGCATTTCCTGCAATAAATAGTTGCGCGCAAAATCGGTTTACTTAGCAAGCTAACAAAACATATAAAAGAGGCCTGCGACGACTTGCCGCAGATCAACCAGAGATTGGAGCAAGCAGATGACTGTAAAAGTAACTGAACGCGACGATGCACACATGTCTCACGAAGCACTGGGCCATGGGATTCACATCTGGGATGTACATCAACAAGACCAACTGGTCGGCATGTTCCACAACGAGAACGAAGCCCACAATTATAAAAACGAGCTCGAATCTCTTGAGATGAAACGCCAAGCCGACGGCTCCTGAAACTCTGAAATCTGCCAGTCACCCAGCCCCACACAGCAGCTGGTGTGCCTACACACAAAAACCCCGCCTTTGAGCGGGGTTTTTCGTTTCTAACAGCCACCGTTTTCCTGTGTTCTGCCACGACCGCATGAAAGCAGATACACCCTACAGAACCCCAGGCTTCGTACTACAAGTCACCTCAAAGACACTGAACCAGCCTGACTTAGCCCCTTCAACCCTGATTCCAGACCTGCATGGTTGCTCTCTCCGGCTTCGAACCGCCCTCCTTTCGCCCCTGAATAATCGTTTCCGCAAGAAGCGTAACAACAAATAGACATTTGGTAATGATTCTCGATAGTATCCGTTCGCTTTTCACTCAGCCCTACGGATAAGGAGTTCGATTTGATGCACGGACAGGTCGCCACACCGGAAAAACTACTGCTGGAACGCTGGGGTGAAGCACTCTCCACTCGCCAATTCCTGGCTAAGCACGTCACGCTTGATGCCCTGATCGACACCCTCGCACCTGCCGCCGAACGCAGCTTCCAGCGCCTGATCCAAGCCCTGTTCCGTGAAGGCCTGCTCAACCCCACCACACGCACTTATGACGAACACAATCGCTGCTGGCTGGAGCTACCCGACCACACCCGCCTATGTTTTGATCACCTGCGCCCAGGCCGCATGGCCAGCTGGGATTTGCGCGGCACGGTGAGTGTCCTGCGCGCTGGCCAGCCCGAACAGAAAATCCGATTCCCCTCGCAGTTGCTGACATTACTCAACAGCAGCCTCGAATCATCTGCCGTCCCAGACGTCTTGAGCCGCCTCAACCGGGAGATAGACGACAGCTTTATCAACGATACGCTGTGCCTCGCTTTTCACGAGCAGTGGACCCTCGAGCTGCACGCCGCAATGGCCCCCGCGCATCAAAACAATTTGCTCAGCTACCTCAAGAACAACCCAAGCGTTTCCAACCCGACATCAGTACTCGAGCAGTGGGGCACCTTGGGCCATCCATGGCACCCCAACTACAAGACAAAGCTGGGCCTGGGAACAGAGCAGGTTATTGAATTCTCGCCGGAGTTCGAAGCGCGCTTCCCGGTTTTACTCTGCGCGCTGCACCGCCAGTTCGCCCATGTCGAAAGCCTGGCCGGTACTGCAGATTACTGGCAGTGGTGGCAAAACCACTTCCCGCAGGCCGCCCGCCAACTGACAGCGCACTTAAGCGCTCAAGGCCTTGAGGCTGGCGACTACCTGCCGATGCCCGCTCACCCTTGGCAAGCTCGCCAAGAGCTGCCGCAACTGTTCGCCAATGAAATCGGTGACAGGCTGCTGGTGCTGACCGACATCGTCGCGTTCACCGCCCACCCCACCATGTCATTCAGGACCGTGTTGCCTGAAGGCCGGTGCGACGCGCCAATGGTTAAACTTCCCGTGTCGCTGCGCTTGACCAGTGTGCAGCGCACAGTGTCGCCACGCTCCGCGCGCATGGGGCCACGGATCAGCCATTTACTGCAAACCATCCTGGCACGCGAACCGCAAATTCAACCTATTCTCAGCATCGTGCCCGAACGACTCGGCGTGCATTTCCAACCACAACCTGCCAATGACGAGCACTCCCGGCACCTGGCCGTCCTGTACCGTGACAACCCGCAGAGCCTGCTCGAACCGGGCGAAATGGCCATTCCGGTAGGCAGCCTGTTTGCCATTGATCAGCATGGGCAACCCTTGCTCAAGCAGTGGGTACGCCTGAGCAAAGGCGCTGATGACGCGCAGGCCATGCAGGCGTTTTTTAAAGACTATGCATCGATTGCAGTGCCGGCACTGCTGGGCATGTACTTGCGTTATGGCGTGGCCTTCGAGGCCCATCAGCAGAACTCCTTTATGGTCATGGGCACAAACGGGCAAGCAAACCGCCTGTTGCTGCGTGATTTCGGTGATATCCGCATCGACCGCAAGACCTTGCATGCCCATGGCCTCGACATCGAACTGCACGACCCGAAGATGACCTTGTACGACGATGCCGGCTTCGTGCGCGACAAGTTGCTGCACACCGTGTTCATGTGCCACTTGGGCGAACTGGTATTGCTCAGTGCGCGCCATTTCGATATTCCGGAGGGGCTGCTGTGGGACGAGCTGTCAGCCCAGGTCCGCGAGTGTTTCGATGATTTGCGCAGCCAGGTCGAACCCCAACGTTGGCAGACCGAACGTGCCGCGCTGCTGGAGCAGGACTGGCCAGCCAAGTCGTTTATGCGCATGCGCCTGATGGAAAGCCACGCCGATATCGTCGGACGCCTGCCGAACCCGCTGAGCACTGCCGCCAATGTCGGCTAACAACACTGCATTGCGCCTGTTGGTGGTGATTCAGTTGGTGTCGATGGGCGCCATGGAGATGAGCGGCCCCTTCTGGCCGTTGCAGATCCAGAAACTGCTGGGCGTTGCCAACGCCCAGTACACCGGCCTGCTGTCGTCGCTGGTGTATGCCGGGCCGATGATGGCGGCGATGATCCTCACGCCAATGTGGGGGCGCCTGGGTGATCGTACCGGCCACAAGCCGATGATCATTCGCGCGCTGCTGGCCCTGGCGGTATGCCAGGCGCTGGCCGCTGTCACCACCGACCCGTGGCTGCTGGTGGTCATCCGCGTGGCGCAAGGTGCGCTGGCAGGTTTTATTGCAGCAGCCCAAGCCTATGCGCTGGCGTACTGCGCCGAAGGTGGGCGCGGGCACATTCTGGCGCGGTTGCAATCGGCCACCGCCGTGGGCTCGCTGGCCGGGCCGGTGCTGGGTGGCTGGCTGATGGATATTTCCGGTTTCGCGTTGCTGTGCTACAGCGCCACGGCGGTCTGCCTGCTGTGCGCGCTGATCAGCCTGTTTCTACCCAGCGATGCGCCGCGCTCAAGACCGGTACGCGCCTCAACGCCTACGGCACTGCCCAAAGGCTGGCTCGGCGCAATGCTCGCCATCATCGTGCTGATCCAGGCCGCCAAGATGATGCCCCAACCGTTTTATGCCCTGTACGTCGCCGATGTTCTACACGCTCCTGCCTGGCTGATCGGCGCCAGCTACGCCGCCAGCGCACTGACGCTCGCGCTGTCCGCGCCGCTGTGGGGCCGCCTGTTTGACCGACACCCCGCGGCGCAAACATTACGCATCATCGAATGGGTCACGTGGTTTTGCGCCTTGACGCTGGCCTTCACGGCGATGGCCGGCGAATGGCTGGGGTTCCTCGCCAGCCGGCTGCTGTGGGGCGTGTGGCAAGGCGCGCTGCTACCGGTCGCCTACACGTTGATCGCCAATACCGTCGCACCCAGCCAGCAGGGGTTTGCCTTGGGCCTGGGCAATAGCGCCGCAAAAGGTGGCGCGTTGTGCGGTGCACTGTTGGGTGGCGTCGGCATGGCAATGGTGGGCTTGGCGCACAGCTTTTGGCTGGTGGCACTGACCTATGCCTTGGCGGCCCTGGGTATCCGCGCCATCCGTTCGTTCACCCGAACACCTGAGACTACCGATTTTTCTGTCAATACTTCTAATAACTCAAAGGCAAGATCATGAACAAATCACAATGGGCCGTCCTGCTGCCCCTGCTCGGTTCGATAAGCGCGCCTGTCTGGGCCGATCAACCTGAAGACGCGCCAGCGGCGGCTACCAACCTGCAATTGCAGGCGACGGTCGTTTCGGCCACTCGCAGTGAAACCAGCATTGCCGCGATCCCAGGCTCGGTACAGGTCATCGACGAAGCACAGATCCGCCAGCAGACAGCAGCAGGACGCCGGGTTGCCGATATCCTCGGGCAACTGGTCCCGGGCATAGCGCCCTCCAGCGGTGGCATGAGCAACTTCGGCCAAACGCTGCGCGGGCGCAACACGCTGATCCTGATTGATGGCGTGTCCCAGAACGCCACGCGTGACAACTTCCGCCAGCTCAACAGCGTGGCACCGGAAAGCATCGAGCGCATCGAAGTGATATCCGGCGCCAGCAGCGTCTACGGCGCCGGCGCCTCAGGCGGCATCATCAACATCATTACCAAGCGCAACAAAGGCGAAGACCTGGCCTTCAGCAGCAAGATCGGCATGACCGCCGGTAACAATTTCAGCCACAAGGGGTTTTCCTACGAAGCCTTCCAAAGTGCCACCGGCCGCAAAGGCCCGGTGGACTGGTACGTGTCGGGCAATACGGTGCAACGCAACGACCAGTTCGACGGTAACGGCAAACGCATTCCCCAGGACACGTCCCAGGGCAGCAACATGGACACCGACACCTACGACCTGCAAGGTCGCTTCGGCTACGAGCTGGATGACGACAAGAAGATCAGTCTGTCGCTGCAAGACTATAAAGATGAACAGGACACCCGCTACACCAAGAACCCACGCATCACCAGCACTGCCGTCGCGGTAAAAGGCCTGGACCTGGATGACCAACCCTTCACCCACAACCAGGCGGTCAACCTCAATTACGCCGACAAGGACTTCTACGGCCAGGGCTTGCAGGTCGAAAGTTACTGGCGGCGTGCCGATGCACTGTTCTTCCCGGACCTGTCTCGCGGTCGTGCCGGGGTGTCCGACAACAACAGTGTGCAAGACGTCTATGGTGTGCGGGCAGCGATTGATACACAAATGCCGGACATCGGCTCGGCGACCGGTAACCTGGTCTGGGGCGCCGACTATGACCATGAAACCTCGCGCCAACGCGGCGACCAATACCGGGTCAACGGCCTGAGCTATACCAAGACCGGCACCACCTTTGAGATGGGCCCGGACATCGCAACCGCCACCAAAGCCATTTTTGGCCAGCTGTCCTACGATATCGATGACTGGACCTTACGTGGCGGCATCCGTCGTGAGTGGATCGAAAGCGAAGTGTCCGACAGCATTGCCTACGGCGAGATCGTGCAGACCGGCAACCGCGCCACACTGCCGGGCGGCACCCTCAAATACGATGACACGCTCTACAACCTGGGTGCGGTGTACCACCTGAATGAAAACCAGGATGTGTTCGTCAATTTCAGCCAGGGGTTTTCCCTGCCGGATATCCAGCGCTTCCTGCGGGACGTCAACAGCAAATACGACATCCAGGACTTGAACGCCCAAGCCCTCAAGGTCGACAGTTACGAGCTGGGCTGGCGTGGCAACTGGGACAAGTGGCTGGCCAATGTCACCGCGTATGAGAACACCTCGGACGTCACCCAGTTTTATGATGCCAATGACCGTGTGTTGCGCCTGATCAACCAGAAAGAGCGCGTGCGCGGCATCGAAACCAGCCTGACCTACAACGTCACCGATCAATGGTCGGTAGGCGGCACGTACGCCTACGCCAAAGGCGAGACCCAGCAAAACGGCAAATGGATCGACCTGCCCGCCACACGTATCTCGCCTGCCAAGACCACCGCCTTTGTCGGCTATGACCGTGGCGACTACAGCCTGCGCCTGCAAGGCATGCAACTGGCCGACTATGATGCCGCGGCCAAAGACAACAACGGCCGCGATATCAAAGGTTATACGCTGGTCGATCTGCTCGGTTCGGTCAGGTTGCCAGTCGGTCGCCTGGAAGGCGCGATCTACAACCTCAGTAACCGCAATTACCAGAACATGTTTGCCCAGGCCAACGCCCGTGCGCCGTACCCGAACGCTGAAGGGCGTACCTTCAGCGTGAGTTATGCAGTGGATTGGTGATCGGCTGAAGCTGCAGGTTAAAAACACAAACCCCGCCTTTTGAGCGGGGTTTGTTGTTTTTAACGCCTTACCACATCAGATCATCCGGGATCTGGTAGGCCGCGTATGGATCGTCCTCATCCGGCACCTGGCTTTCGGTGAGGATATTGAGCTGCACGATACGCTCTGGTGCGCGCTCCTGGATCTTCAGCGCCGCTTCACGCGGGATCACCTCGTAGCCGCCACCGTGGTGCACGATCGCCAGGGAGCCGTTGCTCAGTTTGTTGCGCATCAACGTGTTGACCGACAGGCGCTTGACCTTCTTGTCATCCACGAAGTTGTAGTAATCCTCGGTAGTCAGCTTGGGCAGGCGCGAGGTTTCGATCAGTTGTTTAACCTGGGCCGTGCGGGCCTTGGCCTCGGCTTTTTCCTGCTGCTGGCGGTTCAGTTCCTGGTCGCGCTTGACCTTTTCGGCATGCGCTTCGGCGGCCAGGCGCGCCTGGGTGTCATCAGCCTCGATCTGGCCCTTGTGGACCAGGCGCTGCTGCTTCTGTTTGTCTTTGCCGACCTGCTTGGCCTGCTTTTGGTTGACCAGACCTGCTTTGAGCAACTGGTCGCGAAGGGAAAGGCTCATGGTGCTTACTCACTTAGGCAACTGCTCAACCGCAGCTGGACACATTCTTTTCCTGGCGTTTGGCTTCGCCCCACAGGGCGTCCAACTCTTCGAGGGTGCAATCTTCTATGGGTTTGTGCGTATCGCGCAATGCCTGTTCGATAAATCGGAAACGTCGTTCGAACTTGGCGTTGGCGCCACGCAGCGCGGTTTCCGGGTCGACCTTGAGGTGACGGGCCAGGTTGACCGCCGCAAACAACAGGTCACCGACCTCATCGGCGATGGCCACCGAATCGTTATCAGCCATGGCTTCGAGCACTTCATCCAGCTCTTCACGCACGTTGTCGACCACCGGCAAGGCAGCCGGCCAGTCGAAACCTACCTGGCTGGCGCGCTTTTGCAATTTGGCGGCGCGGGATAACGCGGGCAAGGCCGCAGGTACGTCATCGAGCAGGGACAATTGCTCGGGTGCGTCGGATTTTTCTGCGCGCTCCTCAGCCTTGATCTGCTCCCAGCGTTCTTTAACCTGCTCTTCACTTAACTGGGGAATATCCAACGGCGCGTACAAATCACCCGTAGGGAATACGTGCGGATGGCGACGAACCAGCTTGCGCGTAATGCTGTCGATTACCCCGGCAAATTCAAAGCGCCCTTCTTCCCGCGCCAGCTGGCTGTAATACACCACCTGGAACAACAGGTCGCCCAACTCGCCTTGCAGATGATCGAAGTCGCCGCGCTCGATGGCATCGGCAACCTCGTAGGCTTCTTCAAGGGTGTGCGGCACGATGGTCGCGTAGGTTTGCTTGATGTCCCACGGGCACCCGTATTGCGGGTCGCGCAGGCGATTCATCAGGTGCAGCAGGTCTTCAAGTGAATACATCGGTCAATCTCTGCCCATTGTCTGGAACCGCTGAAGATCTAATGTGGGAGCTGGCTTGCCTGCGATAGCCTCGACTCGGTCTATCAGACAGACCGAGTCGCCTGCATCGCGGGCAAGCCCGGCTCCCACAGAAAGCAGCCCACAGATATTTTCAGACCGCATCAAGGTGTGCGATTACGCCGCGTCTCGATGATGTTCGGCAACTGGGAAATCCGCCCCAGCAACCGCCCCAACGCGTCCAGCCCCGGGATCTCGATGGTCAGGGACATCAACGCGGTGTTGTCCTCTTTGTTCGAGCGGGTGTTGACCGCCAGCACGTTGATGCGCTCGTTGAGCAGCACTTGCGACACGTCACGCAGCAAACCGGAACGGTCGTAGGCACGGATGATGATGTCCACCGGATACGTGAGCACCGGCACCGGGCCCCAACTGACCTGGATGATGCGTTCGGGCTCGCGCCCGCCCAGTTGCAGCACCGAGGCGCAATCCTGGCGGTGAATGCTCACGCCACGCCCCTGGGTGATGTAGCCGACGATGGCATCGCCCGGCAATGGCTGGCAGCAGCCGGCCATTTGCGTCATCAGGTTGCCCACGCCCTGGATCTGGATATCACCGCGCTTGCCAGGCTTGTAGCCGGTGGCTTTGCGCGGAATCAGTTCCAACTGCTCGCTGCCGCGCTCCGGCTCGACCAGTTGCTGGGCCAGATTGACCAATTGCGCCAGGCGCAAGTCGCCAGCACCGAGGGCTGCGAACATGTCTTCGGCGATCTTCATGTTGGCTTTTTCGGCCAATTTGTCGAAGTCCACCTGTGGCAGGCCCAGGCGCGCCAATTCGCGCTCAAGCAAAGTCTTGCCGGCCGCGACGTTCTGGTCGCGTGCCTGCAACTTGAACCAGTGAACGATCTTCGCCCGCGCCCGCGACGTGGTGATGTAGCCCAGGTTCGGGTTCAGCCAGTCGCGGCTCGGCGTGCCGTGCTTGCTGGTGATGATCTCGACCTGTTCACCGGTTTGCAGGCTGTAGTTGAGCGGCACGATGCGCCCGTTGATCTTGGCGCCCCGGCAGTTGTGGCCGATTTCGGTGTGCACGCGGTAGGCGAAGTCCAGCGGCGTGGCGCCCTTGGGCAAGTCGATGGCGTGGCCGTCGGGGGTGAAGATATAGACCCGGTCCGGCTCGATATCCACCCGCAGTTGCTCGGCCAGGCCGCCGATATCGCCCAGTTCTTCGTGCCATTCCAGCACTTGGCGCAGCCAGGAGATCTTCTCTTCGTACTGGTTGGACCCGGCCTTGACGTCGGTGCCCTTGTAGCGCCAGTGCGCACAAACTCCAAGCTCGGCCTCTTCGTGCATGGCGTGGGTGCGGATCTGCACTTCCAGCACCTTGCCCTCGGGACCGATCACGGCGGTGTGCAGCGAGCGATAGCCGTTTTCCTTGGGGTTGGCGATGTAGTCGTCGAATTCCTTGGGGATGTGCCGCCACAAAGTGTGCACGATGCCCAGCGCGGTGTAGCAGTCGCGCATTTCCGGCACCAGTACGCGCACGGCGCGCACGTCGTAGATCTGGCTGAAGGCCAGGCCCTTGCGCTGCATTTTGCGCCAAATGGAATAGATGTGCTTGGCGCGGCCGCTGATGTCGGCGTCGACGCCGGTGGCCTGCAACTCGGAACGCAGCTGGCCCATCACGTCGGTGATAAAGCGCTCACGGTCGAGCCGCCGCTCGTGCAACAGCGTGGCAATTTGTTTGTATTGGTCGGGTTCGAGGTAGCGGAAGGACAAATCCTCCAGCTCCCACTTGATATGGCCGATGCCCAAGCGGTGCGCCAGCGGCGCGTAGATGTCGAACACCTCGCGGGCCACGCGGTTGCGCTTTTCGTCGTCGGCGGTCTTCACCGCACGGATCGCGCAGGTACGTTCGGCCAGCTTGATCAGCGCGACGCGCACGTCGTCGACCATGGCCACCAGCATTTTGCGCAGGTTTTCGACCTGGCCCTGGGTGCCCAGCACCATGGACTGACGCGGGCTGAGGCTGGCGCTGATGGCGGCCATGCGCAGCACGCCGTCGATCAGCTTGGCCACCACCGCGCCGAAACGCTGGCTGACCGTCGGCAACGGGATATGCCCTTCACGCACGCCACGATAAAGCACGGCGGCGATCAGCGAATCCTGGTCCAGCTTGAGATCGGCGAGGATCTCGGCGATTTCCAACCCGGTGCGAAAGCTTGAAGTGCCTTCGGCCCACAGGTTCTTGGCCGCATTGTCTTGCTGTTCAGACTCACGAGCGAACTCGCAGGCTGCTTTCAAGGCTTCACGGTCCAGTGCCGGGTCGACACTGACGGCATGATCCAGCCATGCCTCGAGATTGATACTGCCGTCGGTGTTGATCGGCTGGTGTGCTCTCACCTGTACCATCTTGCTTACCTTCCCTACGACGCACCTTGGATGCGCCAAAAATCATCGCTGACCTGCTGCGTAACCCTAGCGGTGCAACCATTAGGCTAGGTACCACTCCCTGACAGGTCACGGCCCAGGAGACGACAGGCCAGTCGGATTAAACGGGCATCCTAGCCCGCTTCAAATAACGCCATGGCCTCGACATGCGCTGTTTGCGGAAACATGTCGAGGATCCCGGCACGTTTTAGCCGGTAGCCTTGCTTGACCAACTCAACCGTGTCCCGCGCCAGCGTGGCCGGGTTGCAGGACACATACACCAAGCGCTTGGCCCCCAGGGTGGCGAGCTTGCGCACAACCTCCAGGGCACCGTCACGGGGTGGGTCCAAGAGTACCGCAGAAAAGCCCTGTTTGGCCCACTCCGCGTCGGTCAAAGGCTGGGACAGATCGGCCTGAAAAAACTGCACATTATGCAAATTGTTGCTGACGGCGTTCTGCGCCGCCCGCTCGACCATGGCTTGCACGCCCTCTACCGCCACCACTTCGCGCACCTGTTTGGCCAGTGGCAGGGCAAAGTTGCCCAGCCCGCAAAACAGGTCCAGCACCCGTTCTTCGGCCTTTGGCGCCAACCACTCCAGGGCCTGGGCGACCATCGCATCGTTGACTCCGGCGTTGACCTGGACAAAATCTCCCGGACGGTAAGCCAGTTCCAGATCCCACGCCGCCAGTCTAAAACCAAGCGCCTGACCCGGCTCTACCGGCTCCGGCTGGCCCTCGCCATGCAGCCACAATTGGGCGTCATGGAAGGTGCAAAATTCTTTCAATACCTGCAGGTCCGCTTCGGACAGCGGCGCCATGTGCCGCAGCAACACGGCAATCGACGAACCACTGAACAACTCCACATGCCCCAACGCCTGTGGTTTGCTCAGGCGGCGCAGCATGTTCGGCAAACGCTGCATGATCGGTTGCAAGGCTTGTACCAGCACCGGGCAATCATCGACAGCGACGATATCCTGGCTGGCCACGGCGCGAAAACCCACCTCAAGCTGTTTGGCCTTGGCATCCCAGCGCACCGCCACACGGGCGCGGCGACGGTAGCCGAACTCCGGCCCGCTCAACGGTGCCGCCCACTCTTGCGGTTCGACACCGGCCACACGGGTCAGTTGCTCGGCGAGCATGCGCTGTTTCAGGGCAAGTTGTTCGTCATGGGGCAGGTGCTGCACGCTGCAACCGCCACAGCGGCCGAAGTGCGCGCACGGTGCCGGGCGACGCAGCTCGCTGGCCTTTAACACACGCTCGGTACGCGCCTCGACGATTTTGCCGTGGGCGCCCAACACCCGCGCTTCGATTTCTTCGCCGGCCAGCGCGCCATTGACGAACCAGGTGCGGCCTTCAAAGAACACAATGCCGCGGCCATCGTTAGCCAGGCGCTCGATGGTCAGGCGTTGCTTCTTGCCCACCGGAATCTGCGGGGCGCGGCTGCCGCCCGTCGGCTGAAAGCGCAGGCCTCTCTCGTGCTTGGCCATCAGTTGGGTTCGTCGAAGATGCCGGTCGACAGGTAGCGGTCGCCTCGGTCACAGATGATCGCGACGATCACCGCGTTTTCAACTTCTTTGGACAGACGCAACATACCGGCCACAGCGCCACCGGAGGACACGCCACAGAAGATGCCTTCTTCACGCGCCAGACGGCGGGTGGTGTCTTCGGCTTCACGTTGGGCCATGTCGATGATGCGGTCCACGCGCGTCGCGTTGTAGATCTTGGGCAGGTACTCTTCAGGCCAACGACGGATACCGGGAATGGCCGCGCCTTCCATCGGTTGCAGGCCGACGATCTGGATCGCCGGGTTCTGCTCCTTGAGGTAGCGCGAGTTACCCATGATGGTGCCGGTGGTGCCCATCGAGCTGACGAAATGGGTGATGCTGCCTTGGGTCTGGCGCCAGATTTCCGGGCCGGTGCTGGTGTAGTGTGCCTCGGGGTTATCGCCGTTGGCGAACTGGTCGAGCACCACGCCACGGCCTTCGGCGGCCATGCGCTCGGCGAGGTCACGCGCGCCTTCCATGCCTTCTTCCTGAGTGACCAGGATGAGTTGGGCGCCATAGGCGGTCATCGCCGCCTTGCGCTCGGCACTGCCGTTGTCGGGCATGATCAAGACCATCTTGTAACCCTTGATCGCCGCGGCCATGGCCAGGGCGATGCCGGTGTTACCCGAGGTGGCTTCGATCAGGGTGTCGCCCGGCTTGATCTGCCCACGCAGCTCGGCGCGGGTGATCATCGACAACGCCGGGCGGTCCTTGACGGAACCGGCCGGGTTGTTGCCTTCGAGCTTGAGCAGCAAGGTATTGCTGGTTTCACCCGCCATGCGTTGCAAGCGGACCAGGGGCGTGTTGCCGACGCAATCGGCGATTGTAGGGTACTGCAAGGTCATGGCGTATTCGCAATCCAGACTGCGGGGGCGAACATCATACCGGGAAAGGCCGGCGGGCCATATCACGCAAAGTGTGGTGCTTATTCAATACAGATATAAGCGCAGTCAGTCGCTGCCGACAAATGCCGCCCATTCCTGCGCCGTCAACTGCAGAACGAGGTCATTCTTGGCTGAGAGCATTGCCACAGCAATCTCGCCCCCCTTGATAAAGTAAGAATTTTCGCTCAAATCCCCGACTTGGACTTGCTCTAAAGCCTGCTGATACCGCTCATCGTACGGGCTTCGCGCCGCCTCAAACATTAAAGGGTATTTGAGCTCCAGAAACGTCACCCAATATTCTTTATCCTTGAGTAAATCCGGCCAATTGATTCGAGCCTCATCACGAATAATGGCCAGGCGATATTCATTCAACACCTGCGGATCAATTTCCACGACGGGTGTAGAAAAACGCATCGTGAGCGGCAGGGGTAGATTCAGATCCTGCGCCAGGGCGAGCCGACAACCCAGCAAGAACATACTGTGTTCAACGCCTGAATGGGCTGGATAGTCTAAAGTGGCTCGCTGCTTGATGGACGCGATCCGATTAGATCCTCGGTAATAATTCAAAAAGTCTGCTGCCACGGCTTGACTGCCTGGTGCCAGCATCTGCAACGGCAACACTGCAAGTTCCAGATCATTCAGGCACAGCAGCCAGCCATCAGCCTGGGCCCGGATGTACTCCAAGGGCTGCTCAAACAAAACCCGTTCAATGTGTGTGTCATGGGTGGCGCAGTCAATCAATTGCCAGACTCTGCGGCTGATGTCCTCGCGCAATGCTCGATACTTGGCAGCTAAAAATGGCGGATAGGCGGCAAAAACCCCTAGCAGCACGCGAAAGTTCTGGGAATTACGATTCGCATCGATCAAAGACCAAAGCGCTCGACGTTGCGCTGTCTCGCCGGCGGGAATCGATATCAACCAGGGGTCAACGGAAGACAACACCGTGAGTGAAGCGTCCGACACGCCGAAATGAACATTCTGGTAACCCGGTCTTTGTTGGTATTGGCGGATTACCTCCAATGTGCTCGCAGCCAACTCGTTGCCCTGCAAATCCATTGCACGATGGACATTGAGGTTCAGGCCCAGATCCATTTCGGTCAGTACATGAAGCTGATTGTCGCGCAGATCGAAGGTACTCAGACGTCGCAGAGTCACCGCACCCCGGGGCAACTGATGGATGTGTGTATTCTTGAGGTTGAGGACTTCCAACGCCTTCAGACGATACAGGTTCAGCCGGCTGCCTTGCCCCAGAGGGTTATAGGACAGGTCCAGCCAGGTCAGGCGTGTCAACTCTTTCAGACCCAGAACATCCTGCAAATTGGGCCGAATACGATTGTTCGACAAATTCAGTTGCTGCAAATACCGCAGCTCTGACAACCCTTGAGGCAGATGATCCAACAGGTTGCCATCAACAGAGAGACTGCGCAGAAACCCAAAGCACCGGAGGAACTCTGTCGGCAGTGTTTGCAACTGATTGTTCCTCAAGCTCAGCAGATCGACGTGGGAAAAGCTCGCAGTCGTCTCAGGCAGGTCATTCAGGGCAAGGTCGTCGAGGTAAAGCTCATAGGGCATACCACGTACGGACTCCTGTCGGCTCCAGCAACGTCGAATACGTTCAGAGGCTTGAAGGTGTGCGCTCAAGTTCACACTATCGCCCAGCAAGCACCATCGCTCCAGGCTGGCATTCAAGGCCTCCTGTTCAGAAAAAAGTTGATTGATGGCGGACTGTCGCTCCGCGAAGGATTCCCCCAGGTTGAGGACTCTCTCACTCGCCTCTGCATCGGTCTTGGTCGGAAACAACTTGCGCCACTGCGCCACCTGCGCAGCCGCTACGCCACCTGAACCGCCATCGCCGCTCAGCGGATAACCAATACGCCCATCACTGAGCCGTTGCGGCGGGTTAAACCAGGGGCGTGGCTCCATACCGAGCAGCTTTTCAATATTAAACCGGGAGTCGCCGAGCGCTGGCTGGGTTTCCAGTCGCCGCGCAATCTCCTGTGTCAGTTCTTCAACACCCGTCACATGGGTGTAGCCCAAGGCCTGGCGCTCCGCCGTCGGCAGTGCATTTAACAAAACCACCAGAAACTCACCGTAGCCGCCTATCGGTTGGCGCCCGCCGTTGATTTGCACCGTGTACGCCTGGTACTGACCGTCCTGCACCTCCAGCACACGCTTATGCGGCGAGTCAGTGGCGCCGATGCTGTCAATCAGACGCCCTCTTTCCCACACCTCGACCCGCAGGTTCTTTGGCCATCCATTGATGTCCGACAGTGTCCGCAGGATTAATTTCGCGCTGTCTTCATCACCGGTGATAGGCATATGTACCCCCTCCAAGGCGCGCGCCTTGCGCAGAGAATGCAACCACCAACGCACGAGTGGCGTAAGCGTCAACGGCACGCGACCGGCCTCCAGACTACTTCGCTCAGCAGGCGTGGACTGACTCACCAAGTCTTGGGCAATGACCGCAGTCAAACCGGGAAAGTCGCGCTGCAGCACTTGCGCCAGAGGGTCGGACGACTGCGCGCTTTTATGACACAACGCCTTGAAAAAAAGCCGCTCCATCCTGGGTTTATTGGTCATAACCTTGGCCTCCAGCACGGACACCTGGTCCGCCCTGCTGACTCCGGCGCGCCCGACCAGTGCATCGGCATTGGCCGGCCCAATCTCTCCCAGCAGTTCATCAAGGAAATCGCGCCCCAACGCGGTGCCCTCAAGCGTCTCCATGCCTTCCAGGTGCGTCTTGAGCCGCTGATGAATCGTGAAGCGCTCGACGGTCTCTCTCAGGATAGCGGGAGGCCGTTCATTACGTGCGTGCATCCGGCGCAGGATGTCCGGCGTCACTCCACTTATCTGCTGGATCTGCACAATGGCATCCGGCGTCAACGCACGAAACGATGGCCCGAGGCGATAAAACGGCTTCTGCCCGTCCCAGGTCAGCGGGTTCTCCCATTCGTGGCGCCAGGCGCCCGCGCCATTGTGGGTCAGCACGGGTGCATAGGCCTGCTCCAGCAATGGGTGTTGAATACGCCAGGGGACCAGCCCTTGCCCCTGGATGACTTTGAAATAATTTCCCTCGATAAACACGAAGCGATCGTTGCCCGGGCTGTAAAGGCCGAGCGCGTCAGGCTCGGGCACCATATTTGACGTCTCGACAACGCTGGCGTATTGCCCGATCTCACGGCGTGCCGGATAAAACCTGCCATCGGCCGTACGGTTATTGAGCAAGGCCTGGGCGACTGTGTGCCGGAACTGAGAGGCAGCGCCCTGCTCGTCCCACCCCAACCGTAACAGGTCGGTTTCAGAGATTTGGCTCACGACCGTTTGATATAAATCATCGGTTTCGGTCGACCTTGGTTTGGGGGATTGAATGTCAAACAACGAGAACTGTCCGCGCCCGTGATCGATCACGACGATGGTTTTGTCCAGCGGTCCCCGTGAAACATAAGGTATCGCTTGCGCTTCAGGGCTGATGACGAGTACCTGGCCGGTCAGGTCGCGCAGTGCTTGGACGGCAAACTCCGTAGCCCAGTTCTGAATTTTCTGACTGAAGCGCCGAGGATGGAGTACGCCGTCAACCATGGTTTCTGCGCGTGCCACCTGACGGGCAGAGCGCAGCGCGGTGTAAAGCGCTTCGGGTTGCAGTTGCGATTGCAGGAGTTGTGCCTGCTGATGTTCCGACAACGGATTTCGGCGCAGCACTTCCAGCAACCGTGCCCGGCTCAATCCGGGGTGCAAGGTATGTAACTGCTCAATCACGGGGTGCGGCGGGGTAGCGCTGGCAACGCTGTCAGGCAGTAATCGAAGCACTGATGCTGGTGCGCCCGTGGCCGCGGATCGACTGGTATCGGCATACACCGTGAGTGCCTCAAACAGATCAATGCGCAACGCGTCGGCTTTATCGGCAAGTTGCTCGACCAACGTCGACCTGCGCGATAAAAAAACGTCGGGTAGCAAATCGACAATAGCCTGGGGCAAATGAGCGCTGATCCGGCGTGGCGTTGAATAAGCGAACAGTCCGCTTTCCAACACGGTGACCATGACCACTGCCGTGGTCTTGTGATCCGCACGTTTGCTATAGCGCCGTACTTCCACGCCTTGCGGGTTTTGAATGCTCAAGGATGTGCTTTTCGGCCAATCCTTATGCTGGGTGAGTAGCGGAGCGAGAATCTCAACGGCACCGACCGCCTCGGGAAGGTTAGCGTCGGCCCCCTTGGCAGCCCAGTCGATCAGCTTGTCGACGTTAAACCGATTCACCGCCTCAACCAGCGATGCCGAGGGCGGTGCTCCATCCCATACCTGGTCCAGGTCGGCTCGCGAGCTATTACTGAGGCTGACGATCCGCTCTAACGTTTGTGTGGGTACGTCGGTGGCGCCCATCATTTTTTCAACCAGTTGGCCGCCTGTCTGACTCTTGCGCTCAGTGGTCGTCATCAGTCTGCTTTGCTGGGCCAGCCGGCTATACAACGCTTGATGCCGGCGCCTGACCGTCGGGGCCAAACGTCGGTGCAAAAACCTGCTGCTGAGCAAGTCAGCGATATCTATCGCCAATTGCACCAAGTTTGCGCGGCTATCCTCTTGCAGCGCCTGGAAAAATGTCAGCCCTATTGAAGTGAACAGGGCGAACGCTCTCAACCGCCCAAGGCCTTTCAAAGGCCCTGGCACCGGGATCAACAGCAGGTTGATGATTTCACCGAACAGCGTCTGGGAAAACTCAAGCAAGGTGGCCATGGCGCCCGGCGTTTCATGCGCCAATACCTTGAGGTTGGCTCGGCAACGCTCGATGTAAAAACGATAGAGGCTGACTGTCGGCGCGTTGTAAACGCTATCGCGCTTGTAGCCGATGTGGTTGACCTGGGTAAGCCTGCTTGCACGCCCGCACAACCGGTATAAGAACTGCGCAAATGCATTGAGCTCCTCCGGCCTGCTTTCTTTCGCCGGCCTGGCGTTCAAGCGCGCGTAGTCGGACAGCGACATGGACTGATACAACCACCCCATTTCCTTTCGCGCATGAAACGCCTTGAAGCCGACATAAAATTCGTTGGCAGCCTCCGAAAACTTGTCGTAGTGCTTGAGGGCACCGCCAGGCCGGTCGGGGAAATAGCTGAACGCGCCTTTGCATCCTTTGACCGAGAAAATCACATAAGGAATGCTCAGGTAGTCACCTCTTGGCAGGTCCGTGTATACGCCAAGCAGGCCATAGCGTTCGGTCCCATTGATATTGTTCGGGCCATAGGGAATGAACAGTTTCACTTCTTGAGTGACATCCCAAGGCGACTCGCCTGACAACGCACCCACCACAGCGTGGTATTTTTCCCGGTCAACCCGGCTTCGGTCGGTGGTCCTCAAGGCCTCTATCAACGCGAATTCAAGTTCTGCAGTTGCCAGCGCCAACACCTGCGCCCCCAATAGCGTAGAGCTCTGCAGCGCGCTGTCCAGGCGCGTGCGCAATTGGGTGCCAAGATTGAGTTCGCGCACCAGCTCGATGAAATCCGCCGCGCTGATTCCGACATTCGAATCCAGATAGCTGGCCTCCTTCAGGCTGACATGCCCCGGAAAGCCCCACCCCGACAAACCGCTGTAGTTCATGCAGGCGGCCTCCCACAGGGTGACGCTGGACAGGCCCTCGCTGTCCACGCGGTCATCTATCGCGCGTGGAACTCGCAGGGTTGGGTTGTTTGGCGTCGATGTATCAGCCGGTTTCACATAGCGGGTATGGATACGCGCAACCTTGGGATCAACCTCTTTGCCGGCCAGTGCTTTCAGCCTTGCAGTCAGGCTCGCCAACAAGGTGGTTTCAAGGTCCGCGCCGAGTTGCTTGATAGCCGCTTCGAATGTGGTTTGTGCGCTGACGTAGGCCTTTTGCAAACGTATGTAGTCTTGCTGCTCTTGCTCATCAAGGCCGCCGAAAAAGCGCTCAAGTGTCTTGCGCAAAGGTAACAAGACGCGTGTTATGGACCACTCTGCGCCAGTCATCAACGGCCCTTGGGCTTGTTGTTCCTGGATATACGCAGACAACGTATCCATGGGTCGAAGTGGGAGTGTCTCTTCAGGCTCTGTCATTTTTCCCTCAAAGGGTGTGATAAATGACGAGCCTAATCAGCGGCGCTTACGCCAGGCGGTAGCTATGTAGCCTCTACGTGATTACGCTGGTAGACCGCCTCGCCCATGGCGGCAATCTGGCCTTCGATCAACGCATCGAAAGGCTTGAGCAACGCGTCAAATGAAGCCGGGGCTTCGAGTACCTGCAACGCTTGCACGATTGCTTCCACCGTCGACAAAGCGCCCGGGCCGGGTGCCTTGCGTAACCGATAACGCGACACGCGCTCGCCCGCCAGGGCCACGCGCGGCAAAGCCGCCAACAGCGGGTTGAGGTGCAGCAGCTTGCGCGCCTTGCGCCAAGTGCCATCGGGCACCACCAGCAACAGCGGTTGATCGCTCGGCGTATAGGTTTGCAACGGCTCAGCATCGTCCGCCGGGAACAGCAGGCGTGCCTGATAACCCGGCGGGCTCAACAGCATGGCCAGGTCATCAAACACCTCGCCCACCACCAACTGCGCATTGTTCAAGCCCAGTGCCGCCAAGCGCGCAGTATTGAGCGCGTGATTGACCTCACTCGGGTGCTGCAACAGCAAGATGCGGGTGCGGCTGTCGAGGCTGGGGATCAGCGCGCACAGACAGTGAGTAACGGGCCTGAGGCAGCGAGGGCATTGGGGTCTGGACATGGTTTATCAGGCCTGGTTGAGCTGCGCTTTGAGCAGATCGCGGAAAGTCTGGATCAGCGGTTCGCGACTGCGGCCACGGCGCATGATCATGGAAAACGGCGCCTGGTAGCCAAAGGTTGCCGGCAACAAAACGCGCAAGTCACCCTTGTCGGCCCAGGCCTGGGCGTAGTGCTCGGGCAGGTAGCCGATATAGGCGCCGGACAGCACCAGGATCAACTGGGCTTCCATACTTTCCACGGTGGCCGCGCTGTGTTTGAAACCATGCCGCGCCAGTTCGGCCTGGCTCCAATAGCCACGGCCGACCATGCGTTGCTGGGTGATCACTTGTTCGGGGATACGCCGCTCGTTGAACAGCGGGTGGCGCGTGCTGCAATACAGCCAGTGCTGTTCGCGATACAGCGGCATGTAGATCAGCCCGCTCATGCGGTTGGAGAACGCGCCGATGGCCAGGTCCAGGCGATTGTCCTGCACGCCCAGTTGCAGCTCGTAAGGGCTCATCACCGACAGATGCAGATGCACGGCCGGGTGTTCGAGGCTGTAGGCGCCGATCACTTCGGCGAACGGCAAGGCCTTGTCGCTGACGGTGGAGTCCAGCACGCCCAGCTTGAGGGTGCCGCGCAGCTCGCCTTTGAGGGCGGCGGCGTATTGCTCGAAGCCTTCGAGTTCACCTAAGAGACGCAAGGTTTCCTGATGGAACAGCTCGCCTTTGCTGGTCAGGCTGAATCCACCCCGGCCGCGATGGCACAGCACCAGGCCCAAGGCCGATTCGAGTTGGCTCATGTAGGTGCTGATGGCCGACGTCGACAGGTTGAGTTCGTGCTGGGCATTGGCAAAACCCTGGTGGCGCACGACGCTGACGAAGATGCGCAGGAGTTTCAGGTCGGGCAAGGCGTTGGCCATTTGTTCTCCGCGGAACACAAAAATCCTGTGGGGGCTGGCTTGCCTGCGATAGCAACAGTGAAATCAACGCCGCCATCGCAGGCAAGCCAGCGCCCACATTTGGACCCAGTTTACCCCAAGCATTAGTTTAGAAAAATCTGAACTAAGTATTTGCCTCTGCCGATTCTTCCCGCCACGGGCTTTTCGCAGAATCGGCCCCTAATAAACAAAACAACGATGAGGCACTCCCGTGGACAAGATTTTCCACCAACCACTGGGCGGCAACGAAATGCCGCGCTTCGCCGGCATCGCCACCATGGTGCGGCTTCCCCACCTGCAAACGGCCAAAGGCCTGGATGCTGCCTTTATCGGCGTGCCTCTGGATATCGGCACGTCGCTGCGCGCCGGCACCCGCTTCGGGCCGCGTGAAATCCGCGCTGAATCAGTGATGATCCGCCCTTACAACATGGCCACCGGCGCCGCACCGTTCGACTCGCTGTCGGTTGCCGACATTGGCGATGTGGCGATCAACACCTTCAACCTGCTCGACGCCGTGCGCATCATCGAAGAAGCCTACGACGAGATCCTTGAGCACGACGTGATCCCGATGACATTGGGCGGTGACCACACCATCACCCTGCCGATCCTGCGCGCTATCCACAAAAAGCACGGCAAGGTCGGGCTGGTGCACATCGATGCCCACGCTGACGTCAACGACCATATGTTCGGTGAGAAAATCGCCCACGGCACCACCTTCCGCCGCGCCGTGGAAGAAGGCCTGCTCGATTGCGACCGCGTCGTACAAATCGGCCTGCGCGCCCAGGGCTACACGGCCGAAGACTTCAACTGGAGCCGCAAACAGGGCTTCCGTGTGGTCCAGGCCGAAGAATGCTGGCACCACTCCCTCGCGCCGCTGATGGCCGAAGTGCGCGAAAAAGTCGGCGGCGGCCCGGTGTATCTGAGCTTTGATATCGACGGCATCGACCCCGCCTGGGCGCCCGGCACCGGCACACCGGAAATCGGCGGGCTGACCACTATTCAGGCGATCGAGATCATCCGTGGTTGCCAGGGCCTCGACCTGGTTGGTTGTGATCTGGTAGAAGTTTCGCCGCCTTACGACACCACCGGCAACACCTCGCTGCTCGGCGCCAACCTGCTGTACGAGATGCTCTGCGTACTGCCCGGCGTGGCGCACCGCTGATGAGCGCCCATGAGGTGCTGAAAGCCGCCGCCGACCTGGTGGCGGCCTTCGCCGCTAATGACCGCGAGGCTTACTTTGGCGCGTTCACGGCCGATGCCAGCTTCGTGTTTTACACCCTGCCCCAGCCTCTGCTCAGTCGCGATGCCTACCAGGCGTTGTGGGACAGCTGGCGCGCGGACGAGGGGTTTGAAGTGCTGTCCTGCAGCTCAAGCAATGCCGCTGTCAGCCTGCAGGGTGACGCGGCGATTTTTATTCATGACGTGGCCACCGAGCTGCGCATGAACGGGGAGCAATTTTTTAGCCAGGAGCGCGAGACCATTGTCTTCAAACGGCAAGCGTCTCACCTAAAACAACAAGGCCTGTGGCTGGCCTGTCACGAACATTTGTCCGCTATGCCGGAAGGGCTGCCGCCCCCTTAGCCAATGTGATCGGAGCTGATCATGAATAATAAAAACAACGAAAACAGTATTCGCAGAATAGAAACCAACGGGGTCGAACAGATCCCGGACCACGAACGTACCGCCAGACCCAAGGATCTGTTTCGCCTGATCTTCGGCGGTGCCAATACCTTTGCCACCGCCGTGCTGGGCTCGTTTCCGGTGCTGTTCGGTTTGTCGTTCCAGGCTGGGGTCTGGGCGATTGTGCTGGGCGTGTTGGTGGGCGCGCTGATCCTGGCGCCCATGGGCTTGTTCGGGCCGATCAATGGCACCAACAACGCCGTGTCTTCCGGTGCGCACTTTGGTGTGCATGGGCGGATTGTCGGCTCGTTTCTATCGCTGCTGACGGCGATTGCCTTCTTCTCACTGTCGGTGTGGAGTTCGGGTGATGCGCTGGTCGGTGGTGCGAAACGCCTGATTGGCCTGCCGGAAACCGACCTGACGCTGGGCTTGGCCTACGGCCTGTTTGCCTTGCTGGTGCTGACCGTGTGCATCTACGGCTTTCGCTTCATGCTGTGGGTCAACCGCATTGCGGTGTGGGCGGCGAGCCTGCTGTTTCTGCTGGGCATCTTCGCGTTCGCACCGGCGTTCGACAGCCATTTCGCCGGCAGCGTCGCCATGGGCCAGGCTGGTTTTTGGGCTGCCTTTATAGGCTCGGCGCTGGTGGCCATGAGCAACCCGATTTCCTTCGGCGCGTTCCTGGGTGACTGGTCGCGCTACATCCCGCGTGAGACGCCGAAAATGCGCATCATGCTGGCGGTCGTGCTGGCGCAGATCGCCACCTTGATTCCGTTCCTGTTCGGCCTCGCCACCGCGACCATCGTGGCGATCAAGGCGCCGGACTATATCGCGGCCAACAACTATGTCGGCGGTTTGCTGGCCGTATCACCGAGCTGGTTCTTCCTGCCGGTGTGCCTGATCGCGGTGATCGGCGGCATGTCCACCGGCACCACCTCGCTGTATGGCACCGGGCTGGACATGTCCAGCGTGTTCCCGCGCTTGCTGTCGCGGGTCAAGGCCACGTTGCTGATCGGGGTGATGTCGATTGCCTTCATCTTTATCGGACGTTTCGCCGCCAACCTGGTGCAGAGCGTGTCGACCTTCGCCGTGCTGATCATCACCTGCACCACGCCGTGGATGGTGATGATGATCATCGGCCTGATCGTGCGCCGCGGCTTCTACTGCCCGGATGACTTACAGGTGTTCACTCGCGGTGAGACCGGCGGGCGCTACTGGTTCAGCCACGGCTGGAACTGGCGCGGCCTGGGCGCCTGGGTCCCGAGCGCACTGGTGGGCCTGTGCTTCGTCAACCTGCCGGGGCAGTTTGTCGGGCCGCTGGGCAACCTGGCCGATGGCATCGATATCAGCCTGCCGGTGACGCTGGGGCTGGCGTCGGTGGTGTACCTGACCTTGCTTCGTGTGTTCCCGGAGCCGGCCGAAGTCTATGGCCCGGCCGTTGTGGCGAGGGAGCTTGCTCCCGATGGGGTGCGGAGCGGCCCTAAAAAAGCCGGCTCCAGCTTCGCTGTCGAACGGGAGCAAGCTCCCTCGCCACAGCAAGTGCCCTTTCTGCAGAAAACCTCTCAATAGCCTAAAAAAATAAACGGAGAACCGCCGTCATGGCTTTGGATTTATTCGTCGTACTCATCTACGCCGCCGGCATGCTCGTGCTCGGCTATTACGGCATGCGCCGTGCCAAGACCCACGAAGACTACCTGGTGGCCGGTCGTAACCTGGGCCCGTCGCTGTACATGGGCACCATGGCCGCCACCGTATTGGGCGGTGCATCCACCGTCGGCACCGTGCGCCTGGGTTATGTGCATGGCATTTCCGGCTTCTGGCTGTGCGCCGCACTGGGCGCGGGGATCATCGCGCTGAACCTGTTCCTGGCCAAGCCGCTGCTCAAGTTGAAGATCTTCACCGTCACCCAGGTGCTGGAAAAACGTTACAACCCGATGGCCCGCGAAGCGAGTGCGGTGATCATGCTGGCCTACGCGCTGATGATCGGCGTGACCTCGATCCTGGCCATCGGCACCGTGCTGCAAGTGCTGTTCGGCCTGCCGTTCTGGGTGTCGGTGCTGCTCGGCGGTGGCGTGGTGGTGGTGTATTCGACCATCGGCGGCATGTGGTCGCTGACCCTTACCGATATCGTGCAGTTCGTGATCAAGACCGTCGGCCTGATGTTTATTCTGCTGCCGATCTGCCTGTACCGCGTCGGCGGCTGGGATCAACTGGTGGCCAAGCTGCCGGCGTCGAATTTCAGCTTCACCGAAATCGGCTGGGACACGATCATCACCTACTTCATGATCTACTTCTTCGGCATCCTGATCGGCCAGGACATCTGGCAACGCGTGTTCACCGCCCGCGACGAAAAAGTCGCCCAGTACGCAGGCACGTTCGCCGGTTTCTACTGCATCCTCTACGGCCTGGCCTGTGCCCTGATTGGCATGGCCGCGCATGTGCTGCTGCCAAACCTGGACAACGTCAACAACGCCTTCGACGCCATCGTCAAAGCCTCGCTGCCAGACGGCATCCGTGGCCTGGTGATCGCCGCCGCAC
>NZ_VBVZ01000039.1 GCF_005863185.1 Pseudomonas edaphica | reverse complement strand
CACATGGGTAGTGCAGCGCGCCCCAAAAAAAGCGGGTAGCCATGGCTACCCGCAAAATGCGCACAGAGAGAAGGAGCTTATCGCAACAGCGTTAGAACGTAGACTGAATTTTCAGGCCCGCTACCAACGCGTTGTCGACTTTATCGACGCCACCTGGGTGGGTAACGTATTGCAGGTTAGGACGCACGGTCAGCCAGTTGGTGACGTGGAAGCCGTAGTTGATTTCAGTGTTGTACTCGGTGTCACGCAGCGGCGCGTAGCCCACCTGATCGTAGTCGGTGAAACCACCGGCTGCGTTCAGCAACTCTGCGTTTTTCCTCACGTCCTGGTTGACATGGATGCGGGAGAAACCGATACCGACGTCATCTTTTGGACGCGCATCGAACGGGCCTTTGTAGACCAGCATCAACGACTGATAGTTGTCGACGAGGTTGGTGTCCTTGTCGTGGAAGGTGGCGTTGGCCGCGATGTTCAGGCCGCGCGACGCGTCGCCGTTATGGGTGGTAAGTTGCTGCTGCACAACGCCCCAATAGCCACTTTTGCTGCTGCGGGTACGGTAAGCCAAGCCTGTGGTGGCAGCATCGTTGCCGTTAACGTCGTCACGTACGTCGCTGGCATCCGCGGCGCTCTTGTAGTAACCCACACGGTATTCGCCCGGCAGGCCATTGACCTTCGGCGACCAGACCAACTCCACCGGAATCACGGTGCCCTTGGTGCCGCTGCCGCTGAGTTTGAAGCCATTGCCGTGCTCAAGCTGCGACGGGTTCTGGTTGTACGCACCGATCTGCGCATACAGCTCAGGCGTGATGTTGTACTTCACGCGGATAGCGGCCTGGGCGACCGGCCAGTTGTACCAGGTGTTTACATAGTTACCCACCTGCGAGCCACAGAACGACAGGTTCTGGAAGTCGCATGGGAAGGTGTTGAAGTCTTCGCCTTCACCGAAGTAACCGAGTTTCACGTCCAGCTTGTTATCGAACATCTGGTGCTGAATCCAGAACTGGGTCAGACGCACCATGTGGCCACGACCATAGACTTCCATCGACGAACTCAGCGTGCCGGCACGCGGGTCACCGATACGGTCGTTGGAGATGTTTTGGCCATTACGGTTGGTCAACTGGATCTTGGCCTGGGTGTTGTCCCAGCCCCACAGCTTTTGCAGATCGAGCGCTACGCCCAACCCGAACTGGTCGGAGTAACGGCCGGTCTTGTCGTCGTTATAGCCGCCGTGCAGGTTGGCGCCCATTTCCCCTACGTAGTCAGCCTTGATGTCGATACCTTGCTCGATCAGCTTGGTACGCTCGCCACCCCAATCACCGGTCATCCACTTGGAATCGGCGCTGAATGCATCGGCCGCCATCGCATTGGCGGACAATACCAGGGCTGCTGCTGCTGACAGTTGGCAGATCAGCCGAGTGTTGTTGTGTTGCTTTTTCATCCCTACATCCTCGTCTTTATTGTTATTTAACTGTTTTTATCTAACGCGGGTTACTTTTTTTAACCAAAACAACAAGTTATCTGCTTCAGCGGCCTTTGAATTGGGCCACGTTGTCGGCATGCCCGTGTGCAGGCAATGAGGCAGCAGTGCCCAAGCGTTCTCCGGTTTTGGCGTCGAACAGCAATACCTTGGCCGGGTCGAATTGCAGGGTCAGGGTCTCACCGACCTGCGGTGCAACGTCCGGCGCGAGGCGGCAGCAGACTTTGGTGTCGTTGAGTTGCACAAACACCAACGTGTCCGGACCGGTTGGCTCAGTGACCTGGACTTCGGCACGAATGCTCGACGACCCATTCGCTTCACCCGTGGCCAGAACACTTTGCTCCGGGCGCAGACCCAGGATCACATCGCGATCTTCAAGCCCAGCATCACTCATACCCAGCGGCAGCTCGCAACGGGCCTGGCCGCTGTCGAGCAGTGCCACCAGGCGACCGTCCTTGCGTTGCAGGCGCAAAGGTATGAAGTTCATTGGAGGTGAACCGATAAAGCTTGCCACAAACAGGTTGGCCGGGTCGTTATAGATTTCTTTCGGCGTGCCAAATTGTTGAATGATGCCGTCCTTCATCACCGCCACTTTATCGCCCAGGGTCATTGCTTCGATCTGGTCGTGGGTGACGTACACGGTGGTGGTTTTCAGGCGCTGGTGCATCAGTTTCATTTCGGTGCGCATCTCGACACGCAGCTTGGCGTCGAGGTTGGACAGCGGTTCGTCGAACAGGTAGATCTTCGGCCGACGTGCCAGGGCGCGGCCCATGGCCACACGCTGTTGCTGGCCACCGGACAACTGACCTGGCTTGCGGTTAAGCAGGTGCTCGATCTGCAGCAGCTTGGCCACGCGCGCCACTTCGGCGTCGATATCCGCCTGGGGCATCTTGCGGATCTTGAGACCGAACTCGATGTTCTCGCGCACGCTCATGGTCGGGTACAGCGCGTAGGACTGAAACACCATGGCGATGTCACGGTCCTTGGGGCTCATGCCGCTCACGTCCTGGTCGCCGATCATGATCGCGCCGCCGGTGATGGTCTCAAGGCCGGCGATGCAGTTCATCAGCGTGGATTTACCGCACCCCGAAGGGCCGACCAGAATCAGGAACTCACCCTCTTTGATCGACAGTTCGATGTTCTTCAAGGTGTCGGGCAGGCCGGCGCCATAGGTCTTGTTTACATTGCGAAGTTCGAGCGTAGCCATGATTACCCCTTGACCGCGCCGGCCGTGAGGCCGCGCACGAAATACTTGCCTGCGATCACATAGACCAGCAGGGTCGGCAGCCCGGCGATCATCGCCGCCGCCATATCCACGTTATATTCCTTGGCCCCGGTGCTGGTGTTGACCAGGTTGTTCAGCGCCACCGTAATGGGCTGCGAGTCGCCGCTGGAGAACACCACGCCAAACAGGAAGTCGTTCCAGATCTGGGTGAACTGCCAGATCAGGCAGACCATGATGATCGGCGTCGACATCGGCAGAATGATCAGCCGGAAGATGGTGAAGAAACCTGCACCGTCCAGTCGCGCCGCCTTGATCAGAGCATCCGGAATGCTCACGTAGTAATTACGGAAGAACAGCGTAGTAAACGCCAACCCGTAGACCACGTGCACAAACACCAGGCCCGTGGTGGTACTGGCCAGGCCCATCTTGCCGAGGGTGAACGAGGCCGGCAGCAGCACGGTCTGGAACGGCAGGAAGCAGCCAAACAGCAGCAAGCCGAAGAACAGCTGCGAACCTTTGAAGCGCCAGAACGACAGCACATAGCCGTTCAACGCGCCGATGGCGGTGGAGATCAGTACGGCCGGAACGGTGATCTTGATCGAGTTCCAGAAGTAACCGTCAACGGTGGCCCAGGCCTTGACCCAGCCGATGCCGGTCACGACGGTCGGCCAGCTCAGCAGGTTGCCGGTACTGATGTCTTCGGGGGTTTTGAAGCTGGTCAGCAGCATCACCACCAGCGGCACCAGGTACAGCAGCACGGCGAGGATCAGCACCGCGTAGATCGCGATGCGACTCAGGCTGATGGCAGGTTTGGAGGCGAGACTAGTCATTGCGCTTGGTCCTCAGCTCGGAATACAGGTAAGGCACGATGATCGCGAGGATCGCGCCGAGCATCAGGATTGCACTGGCCGAGCCCATGCCCATCTGGCCACGGCTGAAGGTGAACGAGTACATGAACATCGCAGGCAGGTCGGACGAGTAGCCCGGGCCGCCGGCGGTCATGGCCGCTACCAGGTCGAAGCTCTTGATCGCGATGTGCGCGAGGATCATCACCGCACTGAAGAACACCGGGCGCAGGCTTGGCAGCACCACGCTCCAGTAGATGCGCGGCAGGCTGGCGCCATCGATTTGCGCGGCGCGCACGATCGACTGATCAACGCCACGCAGGCCGGCCAGGAACATCGCCATGATGAAGCCCGAGGCTTGCCACACGGCGGCAATCACCAGGCAGTACACCACGCGGTCGGGGTCGATCAGCCAGTCGAGACGGAAGCCTTCCCAGCCCCAGTCACGCAGAAGTTTGTCCAGGCCCATGCCCGGGTTGAGCAGCCATTTCCAGGCCGTACCGGTCACGATCATCGAGAGCGCCATCGGGTACAGGTAAATGGTGCGGATAAAGCCTTCGCGGCGGATTTTCTGGTCGAGGAAAATCGCCAGTGTCACGCCGATCACCAAGGTGATGCCGATAAACATCCCGCCGAACAGCGCCAGGTTCTTGCTCGCCACCCACCAACGGTCGTTGTCGAACAACCGCGCGTATTGTGCAAGACCGGCCCATTTGTAGCTGGGCAGGAACGTGGACGTGGTGAACGACAGCACGAATGTCCACAGGATGTAGCCGTAGAAGCCCACCAGCACGATGAACATGCTCGGCGCCAGCACCAGCTTAGGGAGCCAGCGCTGCAGCGCATCGAACGGCGAGGCCTTGCTGAACACAGCAACAGAACTCATGGGAAAATCCAGTACAGGGAAAAAGGACTACAGGAGCAAGCCTTGTGAGGGGTCAGGGGGTTTCCCCTCACAAGGACCAGCCGTGCTAACCGTTACTTGGCAGACTTGATCGCAGCGCCGAGTTTCTTGGCGGTGTCGGCCGGGTCGGCTTTCGGGTCGTTGATGTAGTTGGTCACGACATCAAAGAACGCACCTTGTACCGCCAGGGTAGTGGCCATGTTGTGGGCCATACTTGGCTGCAGGCCACCGGTCTTGGCGTCCGCCAGGAAGTCTTTGGCAGCGGTCTGGGCGCAGGAGTCGAAACCGAGCTTGTCCATTTCATTGAGCATGTCGGTACGAACCGGGATCGAGCCTTTGTTGATGCTGAAGACTTTCTGGAAGTTTTCGCCCAACACGACTTTGGCGATGTCCTTCTGACCTTCCTGGGTGCCTTTGTCTTTAACCTTGAACACCGCCAGGGAGTCGATGTTGTAGGTAAAGGCTTTGTCGGTGCCCGGGAAGGCTACGCACTCGTAGTCTTTGCCGGCGACTTTCTTGGCGGCAGTCCACTCGGACTTGGCCCAGTCACCCATGATCTGCATGCCGGCCTTGCCGTTGATGACTTTGCCGGCTTCCAGGTTCCAGTCCTGGCCTTTGCCGTCGACGTCCATATAGGTCGCGACCTTTTTCAGCTCAGTCAGGGCCTTGACCATTTGCGGGCCGGTCAGCGTGTCGTTATCCAGGTCAACCAGGGCTTTCTTGTAGCCGTCGGCACCCATCACCGACAGTACGACCGCTTCAAATACGGTGCTGTCCTGCCAAGGCTGGCCACCGTGGGCGAGCGCGATGAAGCCTGCGGCCTTGAGCTTGTCGCCGGCTGCGTAGAATTCTTCGAGGGTGGTCGGGTTCTTGGTGATACCGGCTTTCTTGAAGACTTCCGGGTTGATCCACAGCCAGTTTACGCGGTGAATGTTGACCGGCACGGCAACGTAGTTACCTTCGTACTTCACGGTATCGGAGACTTTCTTGTCGAGCAGCGAGTCCCACTTTTCTTCTTTGGCGACGTCTTTAAGCACGTCGGTGTCGAGCAAGCCAGTGGACGCCCATTCCTGAATGTCCGGGCCTTTGATCTGGGCAACGCCTGGCGGGTTGCCAGCGACTGCGCGGCTTTTCAGCACAGTCATTGCAGTGGCGCCACCGCCACCGGCTACGGCGCCGTCTTTCCAGACGAAGCCATCTTTCTCAACTTGAGCCTTCAGTACGTCTACTGCTGCTTTTTCACCGCCTGAGGTCCACCAATGCACAACTTCAACCGTCCCTTTCGAGTCGGCGGCAAATGCACTGAGGGGAAACAACGAGGCAATGGAAATAGCAACGGCGAGGCGATTAATCGCGTTCATCTGAATACCTTTTCTTGTTGTTATGCATGCAAGTCTAGAGCTTGCGCTGCACGGAGTTTAAACATGGATTTTTAGCGCGCAGGTAACAAAGGGACGCACAAATGTCACCACTTGGTGACATAACATCCTTGGCCCAATGCGCTGGTCATACTCGGTGACAAGGGTAGTGCAGGCAGTACGACCGCTTGCCAGGCATGGTACAGGTCCGGCTTGCCACCCCAGATCTTGCTGCTGGGTTGGTTGTGCGGGCTGAGTTCGTGGTGCCAGCTGCCGTTGATACGGTCGATAAAGTGGCTTTCGCAGAACTCCCAAAAGCGCCGATACCAGGTTTCGTAATGCAGCTCGCCAGTGCGTTTGAGCAAAGCCTGGGCCGCCGCGCTGGCTTCGGCATGGGTCCAGTGCAGGCGCTCGCGCACCACTGGCTGGTGCTTCCAGTCCAGGGTGTAGACGATGCCGGGAGCGCCGTCCACGGCCCAAGAGTATTCGCAGGCGCTGGCGAACAGGCCGCGGGCGTCGCTCACCAGCCAGTCCGGCGTGGCCAGCCCGGCTTGCAGGCGTGCGGCTTCCAGGTGCAGCACCAAACGTGCCCATTCGAAACCGTGGCCAGGGGTGATGCCATACGGGCGGAAGCCATCGGCAGGGTTGTCTTCGTTGTAGCCGAGCAAGGGTTGCCAGTGCGTGTCGAAATGCTCGATCACCATGAACTGGTTGCCGGCAGCGTGAGTGTGGATAACGCGCTCGACAATGCGCAGCGCGCGGTCCAGCCAGCGTGTTTCACCGGTGACATCGGCCAGTGCCAGGAAGGCTTCGGTGGCGTGCATGTTGCTGTTGGCGCCGCGATAGGCTTCGACGCCGCTCCAGTCCTGGGCGAAGGACTCGAGCATCACGCCCTCCTCCTCGCTCCAGAAGAACTGGTCGATGATATGCACAGCGTCGTTGAGCAGGTTCTGCGCACCGGGTGCGCCGGCCACTACGGCAGAGCTGGCAGCCAGGGCAACGAACGCGTGCAGGTAAGCGGCTTTGCCACGGTTGCCATCCAAGGCGTTGGGCGCGGCGAACCAGCCGCCGTGTTCGCTATCGCGCAAGGGGCCCCTGAGGGCGGCAACACCATGGGCAACCAGGTCGGCATAACCCGGCAAACCCATGGCGTGAGCCATGGCAAAGCTGTGGGTCATGCGCGCCGTGTTCATGGTTTCGGCGTGGGCGTCGGCCGGCAGTTGGCCGTTGCCGTCAAGGTTGCCGAAGCCGTCTGGCAGACGTGAGGCTTTGGCGAACGCCAGCAGGCGTTGGCCTTCGCTGGCGAGCCAGGCGTGATGGGCAGGTGCGTTCAGCCAACTGCTGGCAGGCAGTGGTTGCATGGTCATGGGTAGCCCTTTTTATTTTTTATGGGATGACCGGAGTCTAAACAAGGGCGCGATGGGGGCAAGTAACGAAGCGGATGGAAAATGTCACAAGACTGTGACATTAATCGTTCCCACGCTCCGCGTGGTAATGCAGCCTGTGGCGCTCTGCGCCACAGCGGGACGCGGAGCGTCCATGGCGGCATTCCCACGCAGAGCGTGGGAACGATCATTGGCCCAGTGGGGTGACCCGCGCTGGCGCGTTGAGCTGTTGGTTAAGGTTCTGCACCTGGCTCTGCAACGTGGTGATGTTGCGCGTGGTCTGGATGCGGAACACATCAAACTCTTTATTGGTTGGCGCATCAGTATTGGCGGGCTGGTTCTCCTGCGCGCTTTTGAGCACCACCAGGTCCTGTTCCAGGCGGGCGATGGCCGCGCTCGGGTTGCCTTGCTTTTTAAGGGCCGCCACGTCGGCGGACAGATCCTTGACCTCACCCTGCGCCGCCTTAAGTGTGGCCACGGCATCGGTCAGCGCCTGCACCTGGCCTTGTAGCTTGGCATTCGCGTTCGACAGTTCAGTGGTGCTGGCACTCATCTGTGCCAGGCGCTGGTCGAGTTCGGTTGCCTGCCCGGCCACGCCGACTTGCTGCTTGCCTTGCTCCAGCAATTGGGTTTCCAACTGCTTGATCTGCAACTTGAGGGCTTCGCTGCCGTTGTTGACGTTGGCCTCGCTGGCCACCACCTTGCCGGAAATGTCTTGCAGGCGCCCCGCCGCTTCTTCGCTGATGCGTGCAAAGCTTTCCTGGGTGGCGACCAACTGCTGGCCCATCAGGGAAATCTGCTGGAAGCTCCACCAGGCAAGGCCGGCGAAGGCGATCAGCAGCGCGCCGACCAAGGCCCACAGGGGGCCGGTGCTGGCGCTCTTGACCTTGACCACCTTGGTTGTGCGCGAGCGCACGGAGGTGGCGGGAGTCGGCTCGAAATCATCATCGTCCCCGATGTCAGCCCGCAGGCTGGGAACGTTGTCGAAATCGTCTTTGGCATCGTTACGCATGAATCAACCCTGAATCGGTGAGATGGCGACCGGAAAAGCCGAGCGAGCGGAGTATAAACCCCGTTGGCGCCGCATTGATCGACCCGGAAGCCTGAATTCGGTTCCCGATGTGTTGCTGGTTGTGAGCTTATTTCAGCCCCGGCTCCTGAGCTTTCCACCAACTGCAGAACTCATCGAGCGCCGTCCACAGGCTGACCTTGGGCTCGTAGTCGAGATAATGCCTGGCACGGCTGATGTCCAGGGTGAAATCTTTGTTCATGACCTGCATGCCCAGGCGCGACAACGACGGCTCCGGGCGGCCCGGCCACATTGCGCAGAATGCCTCGTTCAACGCCGCCACGCTGTAGGACAAACCGTACGACCGATACCGGGTGACCTGGGGCATGTCCATCTGGCGCATTACATAATTGACCACATCCCACACTGGCACCGGCGCGCCATTACTGATGTTGTAGGCCTTGCCCAACGCCGAGCCGGTGGCGAGCAAGCTGCTGAGCAGTGCCTCATTGAGGTTGTGCACACTGGTGAAGTCGACCTTGTTCAAACCATCACCGACGATAGCCAGGCGGTTCTTGCGCTGCATTTTAAGCAGGCGCGGGAAGATGCTCATGTCGCCGGCCCCGGTGACAAAACGCGGGCGCAGCGCAAGTACTTCGAGGCCGAACTCCTGGGCGCCAAACACCTTCTGCTCCGCCAGGTATTTGGTGGCGGCGTAGGGATGCTTGAAGCGCTTGGGCACTTGCTCCTCGGTCAGCCCCAGGTGGTCGCGGCCATCAAAGTAGATCGACGGCGACGACAAGTGCACCAGGCGCCCGACACGCTCCTTGAGGCAGGCCTCGACGACGTTTTCGGTGACCAGCACATTGCCCTGGTGGAAGTCCTGGTACTTGCCCCACAACCCGACGGCGCCGGCGCAATGCACCACGGCTTCGACATCGCGGCACAGCTCGCGCACCAGGTCGGCATCATTGAGATCACCCTGGATAAACTCGGCGCCGCGCCTTACCAGGTGCTCCACACCTTCGGCGCGCCGCCCGTTGACCCGCACGTCCAGGCCCTGCTCCAGGGCGAAACGCGCAAAACGCCCGCCGATGAAGCCGCTTGCGCCGGTGACCAGAATTTTCATTTGTTACCCCATGCTCTTTCGTTTTTCATCGCTGTTGCCTTGACGCACGCCATCAGTCCAACGGCACCAACCATTGGCCACAGGCCTGGGCCAAGTGATCGGTCAGCAGCCCCAACAATTGCCCACCACTGCGCCAATGATGCCAGTACAACGGCACGTCGATGGGCTTATCTGGCAACAACTCGACTAAAGCGCCGCTTTGCAACTGGTCGCGCACCTGTAATTCCGGCACCAGGCCCCAACCCAGTCCGGCTTCGGTCAGGCGAATAAAACCTTCGGAGGACGGGCACAAATGGTGCTCGAAACCGCCGTCCACGCCCAGCGATGCCAGGTAGCGGTGCTGCAGGAAATCGTCCGGGCCGAACACCAGCGCCGGCGTGCGTGCCAACTGATCGGCACGCACGCCCTCGGGAAAATGCCGCGTTATAAATGCAGGGCTGGCCAACGCACGGTAGCGCATGGCACCGAGCAACAGACTGCGCGCCCCGGCCACCGGGCGTTCGCTGGCGCAGATACAGGCCGCCACTTCACCGGCGCGCATGCGCTTGAGGCCCACGGTCTGGTCTTCCACCACCAGGTCCAGCAACAAATGCTGCTCGGCGCAAAAGTCGCTGACGGCCTCGGCCCACCAGGTGGCGAGGCTGTCGGCGTTCAAGGCGATGCGCAGGCGCTCGGGCATGCCCTCCTCGTCCAGCGCTGGCACCTGGCTTTGCAGGTCGCGCTCGAGTAAGCGCACCTGTTGCACATGGTTGAGCAAACGTCGCCCGATGTCGGTGGGTGTAGGTGGCGTGGCCCGCACCAGCACCGGTTGGCCAATACGCGCCTCCAGTAACTTGATGCGCTGGGAAATCGCTGACTGAGAAAGCCCCAGTACCTGCGCGCCACGCTCGAAGCCGGCCTGCTCCACCACCGCCGCCAGGGCGGAAAGCAATTTATAGTCGAACATCAGTTTCTCTAATGAGCGATCAGCAATATTGGTTTTTCTTATACAGCGTGGGCCGGGAGAATGACCAGCATTGCTTCTCTTTATTAAAGGAATCCAAACATGGCTGGCGAAACCGCCCTGGCAACCCTGCTGCGCAGCATGAGCCCTCATCTAAACGAAGGCGACTACGTGTTCTGCACCCTGCCCGACTCACGTATCCCGGCAGGTTGCGAGATCATCGGCAGCTTTCGCGAGCAGGAAGGTTTGACCCTGATTGTGGAGCGTGAGCAGGCGGAACACGCCGGGCTGGCCTTCGACTATGTGGCCGCCTGGATCACCCTGAATGTACATTCGGCCCTTGAAGCCGTGGGCCTGACGGCGGCGTTCGCCAGTGCGCTGGGCAGCGCCGGTATCAGTTGCAACGTGATTGCCGGGTTTTATCACGACCACTTGTTCGTGGGCCGCGCCGATGCCGAGCGGGCCATGGATGTATTGCGCCAACTGGCAGCAAACGCGGAGTAATGGCTATGTGGCAAAGCTACGTAAACGGGCTGCTGGTGGCTCTCGGCCTGATCATGGCGATCGGCACCCAGAACGCGTTTGTATTGGCGCAAAGCCTGCGCCGTGAACATCACTTGCCGGTGGCGGCGCTGTGCATCGTGTGTGATGCAATTCTGGTCGCACTCGGGGTATTTGGCCTGGCTACCGTGCTGGCGCAAAACCCGCTGCTGCTGGCCGTTGCCCGCTGGGGTGGTGCGGCATTCCTGTTGTGGTACGGCACCTTGGCGTTGCGTCGAGCGTGTTCCCGACAAAGCCTGGAACAGGGGGCACACCTCAAAGTGCGTTCATTGCGCGCCGTGTTGCTCAGTGCCTTGGCAGTAACGCTGCTCAATCCCCATGTGTACCTGGACACCGTGCTGCTGATCGGCTCATTGGGCGCGCAACAAACCGAGCCCGGCGCCTATGTGGCCGGCGCTGCCAGCGCCTCGTTCCTGTGGTTCGCCACCCTGGCACTCGGCGCGGCGTGGTTGGCACCTTGGCTGGCGCGCCCGGCGACCTGGCGCCTGCTCGACCTTCTGGTCGCGGTGATGATGTTCAGCGTGGCCTACCAATTGATCAGTGCCGGATGAATATTCCAAAACGCTCTGGAACCTCTATCCCACACAGTTGTTGCGTGGTTTTGCCGCACCCCCGGTGCTATGATCCGGACCCTGCGCCGCAAAGAGTACAAACTCCCCGGCGCTTGTTTGGCCGCCCGTGATCGGCCTTGCGCTCACCGCAACTGACCTGATTAGGAGAATCATCATGGCTTTCGAATTGCCGCCGCTGCCCTACGCACACGATGCCCTGCAGCCGCACATCTCCAAGGAAACCTTGGAGTACCACCACGACAAGCACCACAACACCTATGTCGTGAACCTGAACAACCTGGTGCCTGGCACCGAGTTCGAAGGCAAGACCCTGGAAGAAATCGTCAAGTCTTCTTCGGGCGGCATCTTCAACAACGCCGCTCAGGTCTGGAACCACACTTTCTACTGGAACTGCCTGGCGCCAAACGCCGGTGGCCAACCGACCGGCGCACTGGCTGAAGCCATCAACGCAGCCTTCGGTTCGTTCGACAAGTTCAAGGAAGAGTTCACCAAGACGTCCGTCGGCACCTTCGGTTCCGGTTGGGGCTGGCTGGTGAAAAAAGCTGACGGTTCCCTGGCCCTGGCCAGCACCATCGGCGCCGGCAACCCGCTGACCAGCGGCGACACCCCGCTGCTGACCTGCGACGTGTGGGAACACGCCTACTACATCGACTACCGCAACGTGCGTCCAAAGTATGTGGAAGCGTTCTGGAATCTGGTCAACTGGAAATTCGTGGCTGAGCAGTTCGAAGGCAAAACCTTTACTGCCTAAGCAACGTTTGCAGTAGAAAGAGCCCGGCAATTGCCGGGCTTTTTTGTGGCCGACGAAAACTGGACGTAATGCAGAATGTGTGGAACTCACCGAGAGGAACAGGCCACCCAGCATGCGAGAGAAATAACTCTCTCATTTTATCCTGTAGGAGAGTCCGCAATGGATCCGTTATCGATGGGTATGTCAGCTGTGTCTTCAGTGTTGCCACTCGCAGGCAAAGGCATGGACCTGGTGAGCAAGGGCATGGACTTGCTGGGCACGCTGGTCAATTCAGCCAGTCAGGCCGCCGGCAGGGCGCAAGGTAAAATCGGCGGTGATGCCCACCAGAAGAACGAACATCAGATCACGTTCAACAACGTAAACGAAAACTCGATCAAATTATCTTAAGCCCGCAACACTCGATGTCGGGATGTCGAAGGCATTCCCTTCCTTTCCTGCGCGGTACCCGAGGGCGATGGATATCATCGCCCTCTTCCTTCCAGACACGCCCTTTACAGCCTCCAGAAGCCTTAGCAGCAATGTCCCTTTGACTGCCATCCCGAGATTGCCAATACTCATGGCATATTGAGGCTACCCGCACGGAACAAGGAATGACCCTTTGAAGCTGGAACTCAAAAACAGCTTGTCGGTGAAGTTGCTACGGGTTGTGCTGCTCTCGGCATTGATCGTGGGCGTGACGCTGAGCGTGGCGCAGATCGTGTTTGATGCCTACAAGACGCGTCAGGCCGTGGCCGGTGACGCGCAGCGGATCCTCGACATGTTTCGCGACCCCTCGACCCAGGCTGTCTACAGCCTGGACCGCGAGATGGGCATGCAGGTGATCGAGGGCCTGTTTCAGGACGACGCCGTGCGCATGGCCTCCATCGGCCACCCCAACGAAACCATGCTGGCGGAAAAAAGCCGCGCCTTGCAGCAATCACCCACCCGCTGGTTGACCGACCTGATTCTTGGCCAGGAACGCACCTTTACGACTGCACTGGTTGGCAAAGGCCCCTATAGCGAGTACTACGGCGACCTGAGCATTACCCTCGACACAGCCACCTACGGCAAAGGTTTTATTGTCAGCTCGGTGATCATCTTTATTTCCGGCGTGCTGCGCGCCCTGGCCATGGGCCTGGTGCTGTACCTGGTGTATCACTGGCTGCTGACCAAGCCGTTGTCGCGGATTATCGAGCACTTGACCTCAATCAACCCCGACCGCCCCAGCGAACACAAGATCCCCCAGCTCAAGGGCCATGAACGCAACGAGCTGGGGCTGTGGATCAACACTGCCAACCAGTTGCTCGAGTCCATCGAGCGCAATACGCACTTGCGGCATGAGGCGGAATCGAGCCTGTTGCGCATGGCCCAGTACGACTTCCTGACCGGGCTGCCGAACCGTCAGAAGCTGCAGGAGCAGTTGGACAAGATCCTCACCGATGCCGGCCGCCGACAGCGCCGGGTGGCGGTGCTGTGCGTGGGGCTGGATGACTTCAAAAGCGTCAACGAACAGTTCACCTACCAGGCCGGCGACAAATTACTGCTGGCCCTGGCCGACCGCCTGCGCGCCCACAGCGGCCGCCTCGGCGCCCTCGCCCGCTTGGGCGGCGACCAGTTTGCACTGGTGCAGGCCGATATCGACCAGCCTTACGAGGCCGCCGAGCTGGCGCAAAGTATCCTCGACGACCTGGAAGCCGAATTCGCCCTCGACCAGGACCAGATTCGCCTGCGCGCCACCATCGGCATCACCCTGTTCCCGGAGGACGGCGACAGCACCGAGAAGCTGCTGCAAAAAGCCGAACAGACCATGACCCTGGCCAAGAGCCGCTCGCGCAACCGCTATCAGTTCTATATCGCCAGTGTCGACAGCGAAATGCGCCGGCGCCGCGAACTGGAAAAAGACCTGCGCGATGCCCTGGGTCGCGAGCAGTTCCACTTGGTCTACCAACCGCAGATCAGCTACCGCGACCACCGTGTGGTGGGCGTAGAGGCGTTGCTTCGCTGGCAGCACCCGGAACACGGCCTGGTGCCGCCGGACTTGTTTATCCCGCTGGCGGAACAGAACGGCACCATTATTCCGATTGGTGAATGGGTGCTGGACCAGGCTTGCCGGCAGTTGCGCGAATGGCATGACCTGGGCTTCACCGAACTGCGCATGGCGGTCAACCTGTCCACCGTGCAGTTGCACCACACCGAGTTGCCACGGGTGGTCAACAACCTGATGCAGATCTATCGCCTGCCGCCACGCAGCCTGGAGCTGGAAGTGACCGAGACCGGCCTGATGGAAGACATCAGCACCGCCGCCCAGCACCTGCTGAGCCTGCGCCGCTCCGGTGCCTTGATCGCGATTGATGACTTCGGCACCGGCTATTCATCCTTGAGCTACCTCAAGAGCCTGCCACTGGACAAGATCAAGATCGACAAGAGCTTCGTCCAGGACCTGCTGGATGACGACGACGATGCAACCATCGTGCGCGCCATTATCCAACTGGGCAAAAGCCTGGGCATGCAGGTGATTGCCGAAGGCGTGGAAACCGCCGAGCAGGAGGCCTATATCATTTCCGAAGGGTGCCATGAGGGCCAGGGCTACCACTACAGCAAACCGCTGCAGGCCCGTGAGCTGGCGGCGTTTTTGAAACAGTCCGAGCGCAACAACGCGGCGATTCTCTGAACCGACAAATCGATACCAAATATTTCCCTCGCATAAACCTTTACACAAAATGCAAATCTTTCGCATTATGTCGCAGTTTTTGCGCTTCCCCGCGCGCCCTATCAACAACCGAAGCAGGATGTTCGCCATGATTCGTATGCCCCTGGCCACCGCCAGTCTGCTGGCCATTGCCATTTCTCTCGCCGGTTGCGGCGAAGGTAAAGACAAGGCCGCCGCGCCGACCCCGGCAGTCAGCACCACCGCTCCAGCGGCTGCCACGCCTGCCGGCCAGGTCGACGAAGCAGCCGCCAAGGCCGTTGTCGCGCATTACGCCGACATGGTGTTCGCGGTGTACAGCGACGCCGAATCCACCGCGAAGACCCTGCAAACCGCAATCGACACCTTCCTCGCCAACCCGAGCGACGACACCCTGAAAGCAGCCCGCACCGCCTGGGTCGCCGCCCGTGTGCCGTACTTGCAAAGTGAAGTGTTCCGCTTCGGCAACACCATCATCGACGACTGGGAAGGCCAAGTGAACGCCTGGCCCCTGGACGAAGGCCTGATCGACTACGTAGACAAATCCTACGAGCACGCGCTGGGTAACCCAGGCGCCAACGCCAACATCATCGCCAATACCGAGATCCAGGTGGGCGAAGACAAGGTCGACGTCAAGGAAATCACCCCGGAAAAACTCGCCAGCCTCAATGAACTGGGCGGTTCCGAAGCCAACGTCGCCACCGGCTACCACGCCATCGAGTTCCTGCTCTGGGGCCAGGACCTCAACGGCACCGGCCCAGGCGCAGGCAACCGCCCGGCATCCGACTACATGACCGGCGACGGTGCCACCGGCGGTAACAACGAGCGCCGTCGCACTTACCTGCGCGCTGTGACCCAACTGCTGGTCAGCGACCTGGAAGAAATGGTCGGCAACTGGAAACCCAAGGTCGACGACAACTACCGCGCCACCCTGGAAGCAGAACCTGCCACCGACGGCCTGCGCAAAATGCTGTTCGGCATGGGCAGCCTGTCCCTGGGCGAACTGGCCGGTGAGCGCATGAAGGTTTCCCTGGAAGCCAACTCGCCGGAAGACGAACAGGATTGCTTCAGCGACAACACCCACAACTCGCACTTCTACGACGCCAAGGGCATCCGCAACGTCTACCTGGGCGAGTACACCCGCACCGACGGCACCAAAATGACCGGCGCAAGCCTCTCGTCGCTGGTGGCCAAGGCCGATCCAGCCGCCGACTCGGCGCTCAAGGCCGACCTGGCGTCGACCGAAGCGAAGATCCAGGTCATGGTTGACCAGGCCAACGCCGGTGAGCACTACGACCAACTGATCGCGGCCGGTAACGACAAGGGCAACCAGATCGTGCGTGACGCGATTGCGGCACTGGTCAAGCAGACCGGCGCGATCGAAACCGCCGCGGGCAAGCTGGGCATCAGTGATTTGAACCCGGATAACGCTGATCACGAGTTCTGATTGATCCTGCGCTGAATAAGGCGACCTTCGGGTCGCCTTTTTTGTGCGCGTTCCCCCCTTCCCATACCCACTGTGGGAGCTGGCTTGCCTGCGATAGCGATGGGCCTGCTACAGATGGGTGGCTGACAGGTCGCCATCGCAGGCAAGCCAGCTCCCACAGTCGAACTGCTTCGCCTCGTACACCCCGGTTTACAAGACCCGCACCGCAGGTAGAATGGCGCCACTCTCTCAAACCCGAGCTTTCTTCATGGCGTTGCCGACCCTGCGTATCATCGGTTTCATCATCGGCATCTTCCTGATCACCCTCGCGATCGCCATGGTCATCCCGATGGCCACCCTGGTGATCTTCGAACGCACCAGCGACCTGCCCTCGTTCCTGTGGGCCAGCATGATCACCTTCCTTGCGGGTTTGGCCCTGGTTATCCCCGGCCGCCCCGAACACGTGCACCTGCGCCCCCGGGACATGTACCTGCTGACCGTCACCAGCTGGCTGGTGGTGTGCATCTTCGCCGCGCTGCCGTTTCTGCTGACCCAGCACATCAGCTACACCGATTCGTTCTTTGAAAGCATGTCGGGCATCACCGCCACCGGCTCCACCGTCCTGAGCGGTTTGGACAGCATGTCCCCTGGCATCCTGATGTGGCGTTCAATGTTGCACTGGCTGGGCGGCATCGGCTTTATCGGCATGGCGGTGGCGATCCTGCCGCTGCTGCGCATTGGTGGCATGCGCCTGTTCCAGACCGAATCCTCGGACCGCTCAGAAAAAGTCATGCCGCGCTCGCACATGGTGGCGCGCCTGATCGTGGCAGCGTATGTGGGCATCACCATCCTGGGCAGCCTGGCGTTCTGGTGGGCCGGCATGGGCTTGTTTGATGCGATCAACCACGCGATGTCAGCAATTTCCACCGGCGGGTTTTCCACCTCCGATGAATCCCTGGCCCACTGGAAACAACCGGCGGTGCACTGGGTAGCCGTGGTGGTGATGATCCTCGGCAGCTTGCCGTTCACCCTGTATGTGGCCACATTGCGCGGCAACCGCCGGGCGCTGATCAAGGATCAGCAGGTGCAAGGCTTGCTCGGTTTGCTGATCGTGACGTGGCTGGTACTCGGCACCTGGTACTGGTGGACGACCAACCTGCACTGGCTGGATGCCCTGCGCCATGTCGCCCTGAACGTTACCTCGGTGGTGACCACGACCGGCTTTGCGCTGGGGGACTACAGCCTGTGGGGCAATTTCTCGCTGATGCTGTTCTTCTACCTGGGTTTTATCGGCGGCTGTTCGGGCTCTACGGCGGGCGGGATCAAGATCTTCCGCTTCCAGGTCGCCTACATCCTGCTCAAGGCCAACCTGAACCAACTGATCCACCCACGCGCAGTGATCAAGCAGAAGTACAACGGCCACCGTCTCGACGAAGAGATCGTGCGCTCGATCCTGACCTTTTCGTTTTTCTTCGCTATCACCATCTGCGCCATCGCCCTGGCCCTGTCACTGCTGGGTCTGGACTGGATGACCGCACTGACCGGTGCCGCCAGCACCGTGTCCGGTGTTGGCCCGGGCCTGGGCGAAACCATCGGCCCGGCCGGTAACTTCGCCAGCCTGCCGGATGCGGCCAAGTGGATCTTGTCATTCGGCATGCTGCTGGGAAGGCTGGAGATTATTACCGTGTTTGTTCTGTGCATTCCGGCGTTTTGGCGCCACTGACCGTCGATGCCTGCAGCAGCCGCACCCGGTACTCGCCGGGCGTGACGTCGAACCAGCGGCGGAACGCGCGGAAGAAATTACTCGGGTCGGCAAAGCCCAACAGGTAGGCGATTTCCAGCAAGGTCATACTCGGCTGCGCCAGGTACTGTTCGGCAAGCTCGCGACGCGTATCGTCGAGCAACGTCTGGAAACTGGTGCCCTCCTCCTGCAAACGCCGCTGTAACGTGCGCTGAGACAAGTGCAGGGTCTGTGCCACCACTTCGCGCTTGGGCTCACCCTGGGGCAACAAGCGGCACAGCACCTGGCGCGCCTTGTGGGTCACGCGGCTCTCGGAAAACCGCGCCAGGTATTCACCGGCAAACCGATCATGCAGCAGCGCCATCGCCTCATTGGCGGTGGGCAACGGTGCATCCATGTCGGCCTGTTCGAAAATCAGCGCATCATAGGGCGCATTGAACTCCATAGGCGCATGGAATGCTTGCTTATAGGGCGCCAGATCGGCCGGTTGGTCACCTTGCAACATTACCTTGCGTGGCTGCAGGGTGCGGCCAGTCAGCCAGCCACATAATGCCAGGGCACTGGCCAACGAGGCTTCAGCGCTTTGCCGGGTCGGCGGCAGGTGATCGCCATGTACCGTCAGAATCAGCGCATAGCCTTCAGGTAACAGGCGAAAACTCAAGTCGGCGCTTTCGGCGATGATGCGTTGGTAACGCACCAGGCGCATAAAACCTTCGGCCAGGGTGTTGCTGGACATCAAGGCGTAACCCGCCACATGAAACGACGCCGGTCGCACCACCTTGCCCATGTTCAAGCCGATCGCAGGGTTGCCTGACAACTCGACAGCGCGCTGCCACAGCCGGGTCATGGAGTCTTGCGCAAAACGTGCATCAGGGTCACTGAGCGCGGCGTAGTCCAGGCCCAGTTGCTTGAACAGGACGCGGCAATCCAGGCCGTCCATTTCCAACGCTTTGACGATGCCCATTGCCCAGCTTGCAGAAGTTGTTCGTTCGCTCATGGCGTCTTCTTGAAAAAAGCAGGCTTAAACGGCAGCCAGGAAGCCAAGGATACTAAAGTGGCATCTATTGTCACTGGCTGTTACCACTGATCACTCTAGACTCAAATAAGCTCCCCGCCGAACATCTGTTGGGCGGCATCACCAGCCCAGGGCCGACCACTGTGGAAAACGTCAAGCAATACAACAGTTTCGCTGAGTTCTACCCTTATTACCTGAGCGAGCACGCCAACAGCACCTGCCGGCGCCTGCACTTTATTGGCACCACCCTGGTGATTGGGATTCTGGCTTATGCCATTGGCCGTGGCTCGTTGGGGTTGCTGCTCGCATTACCGGTCGCCGGCTACACCTTTGCCTGGATCGGGCACTTCTTCTTCGAAAAGAACCGGCCTGCAACGTTTCAACATCCCTTCTACAGTTTGCTGGGGGATTTTGTGATGTATCGCGACATGATTTTGGGGAAGGTGCCTTTTTGAGGTGTTTGTGGTTTTTTGTGAATTTCGGGGGGGGGGCTGAGTACATATCCGTTGCTGCGGTAACGGCTACTTAGGGTTCCGCCCTTACGGCGGGTCACTTTTGTAAAGACACAAAAGTAACCAAAAAGTCTTCGCCCCAACAC